>JAHFGR010000074.1:0-2689 GCA_023247345.1 Microcaldota archaeon
AAGAATGGGACCTGCTGGCAAGCCACATTTTATGGATTTGGAAGAGGCGTTGCGTATTTGGTACGAACTTAATTCGCCAAGAATTGATATAAAAGCAGCTGGAAATGCAAGCGCATCCAGTTGGCCATTAGTGCGTTATGATTCAACCCAATTTGATCCCAGATCTCATCGTATCAGCGATATTCGTGGTCTTTCAATTCGAGATGCTAGAGGCGTTGGAAAAGGCATAACATTAGAGGTCGAGGCATACGCTAATCGCCTGCACTTTCCAATCCGAGCGCCCAGTCCGTTCGAGGGTTTTATGGATATCGGGTTTATATGCGATTGTTCTGGAAGCATGTTTGGCGGCGGGTCGCAAGGTTTTATTCCATGGGGGGACACGAGTCCATTTCATTTTGTTCTCTTAGGTTTTAATGGCGCATTGCACTATTTATCGTTCAAGGACATCTTGCCATACATCAGTGTTAACTTCACGTTTTTCTCAGATGCAACAATAAGCAGCGATTGGGCAGATTATGGTAGGTTAATAGAAGCAAAAAAATTCGCATGCAAACCGCAATTTGGCGGAACAGTGCTGGACATGGCGGAAGTTCGCAAACAATATGCAGATAGAAAACCAGCAGTTGTTCTATTTATTACTGATACGCAAATATACAACTGGTCACAGATAAGTAAAGAATTTATTAACATAATGAAAAATCATAAAGTTTTTGTATTTCGTACTGGCATTGAAACAGAGCAATCGCGTGATATGGAGCGTGCAGGTTTTCCAACAATTCCTGTTGAGCATAAAAGAGATATAGAACATTTGCTTTTAGATGCGACTAAATATGCGTATGAGAAAAAATAATTTTGAGATTAATCATGCTAATAAGCTACGTTTGCCCGCATTGCTAGAAAATAACAATGGAGGCAAATGATTTATAAATTGCCTGCGAAGTTTTAACTTTAATTGAAAAGTAAATCAAGCAGCAGATAATCTTCTTTTTCCGCCTTGGTTTGGTAATCGATTATTTTGTCTTCCGCTCGTATGCGGTGGAGTTGGCAATGGAGGTTTTCTTCTAATATCTAATTCTTCGCTTAAAGTTTGTATCGCATCTTTAACATAATGATTACGAATATCGCTGGTCATTCCTCTTCTTACCAAAGCCTCTAATTGTTCAATATTTTTTGTTGGCGTTTCAAAATCTAAGAAAGCTAGAAAATAGTATGTGTGCTGTAGCACAGCCAGCGCATTCAAGCGTATAAGTGTTAACGGTTCATCATGTGTTTGCACATGGCGTTTAGTTGCCATTTCATATACATCTATTGCGCTTCCAATAATATCTTTTGCTAGTTGAAATAGCCTTTCCTTCTCATCTTCTCTCACGTTCTTTGAAAACTTAGGGTTAGAAATGTCTATTTTCTGAATCTTCTGTATATCTCAGAATAAGCCTCTTCATATGTACCAAGTGGTTGCTCAGAAGCTAAAAGTATTTTTAAGTCTTTTTGCATTTTTGATAAGGTTTCTAATACTGTCTCAGGTGTAATTTCCATAATATCAGTTATTTCTTATGTAAGCAAATGTTTAAAATACCTCATCTCTAAGCTCTTCATAGCTAGCAGGAAATATCAAATCCCATTCAAAGCAGCGAAGCATATCTTTATCTACGAGCTCGACAACATCGCTTCCTAAAGCGCTTGACAAAATTGTTTTAACTTCTTTTGACTGCCTGCGTACTTTAGAAACTGCTTCTTCCTTTGTTAATCCAAATGATGTAGTGCTAGCAAACGCAATAATCTCAATCGGTCGCTCGCCATGAGTAATTCTATCAAGCAATCTGTTCCACATCGCAATCTCACGATCAAGCCTGACAATTTCTTCTGAGCTCTCTCTAATGTATTTGGCTTTTTTGGATTCTGCTGTACTGCGCTTTGTTTTAATGTCATCGATGTGTTTGGATAAATCAATAGCAGAAATAAGCAACGAAACCTTAACAATATATTTTAGCGAGCTAATCGCTTTTTCAAAAGACTCGAACATCAGATTCTTGTGCGATTCTTCCTTATCCATTGTACTCTCGTAGAATCTTATTTCTAAAAATTTAGTGGCATAGTAGCCGTTCTCTGCCTTTTTGATTATATAATCTCGAGTTGGCGCAACTTCGTATCCGTTTCTAATTTCTACGATATTTGCAGCCTTTGTTATAACTGGGATTAACAGATACCCATAGCGCCACAATAGTATGCTTAACGTGAACATGAATGCTGCAAATGCAACTAAAAACGCATTTCCAAAACTAACTGCTACAAGTACTGCAATAATTCCGCCAACGAGCGCGCCAATTGTTAAAGCACGATTAGTATAAACCATATTTATCATCTATAATATTGACGATATTCCAATTTCTCCGCCAAGAATATTTCCAAGTTCTTTTATAAATACTATAGTTATTATCAGAGAAAATATCGGCGCAATAATCGAGTAATTATAGGTGTCAGCAACAGCATGCGAGTTTCCTTGCACTACCATTGTCAGATCTCCGCTAAAATCTGCAGTTGCATTTGTCGTTGCATTGCCTCCATTAGAATTATTTAGCGCAACCCTGCCGCTCATCATATCTATTCTTTGCGCTATCGCATTATTGTCATTTAAGTCTACTATCGGAACAGTAGCGTATGTCGGGTTGCTTGTGAAACTTTTAGTAAT
>JAHFGR010000074.1:2699-6450 GCA_023247345.1 Microcaldota archaeon
AATATTTATGCCGGTTTCTATGCTGCCATTTGATTGCGGGAAGATTAAGATAAACGAAGGATAGAACAGATATAATCCTAATGCTAGCGCAATTAAAAATCCACCTAATTTGCGCGTAGCAAAGAACATTCTGAATACCAATCCAACAACAAAAAGCAATTCAAGCGCATTCTTAGAAATAAAGTTTATTATTTGCAGATTTAGGTTTAGCAGCATTATATTTAGTTGCATTGCCGAGATCTGAGATGTTATTACACTCGATATTCCTTCTATGTTTGCAAGCGGCTTAATTGAAAATGCAACAAAGTTTAGATTAAGCGTCTGATAATAACCTAGGATATCCAGCACTTTTACATTTTCCTGAAACAGAGAGAATAAGTTGGTTGATGTTTTATCAACCGTGCACGCAAGCTCGTCAATTGCTGCGCTTCCCTCGAGGCATTTTGCAGTTTGCACTGATTTTCCAATCTCCACTGAAGTTGCAAGTATAACTAAAACTCCGCCGAATATTGCCGCGTTGATTATTGCCTGCATAAATTCTTCAATGCCTAATCTTTCTATTTTTTTATTGCCAAACGCCCTACCAAGGCCAATTACTATGCCAGCTAGTATTATAGAAATGGTAACAACAATCGTTGGAATTTGAGATTCTAATAAGCCTGCCATATTTATACCTGCCCTGAGCAATACTCGATTCTAGGGTTTAAAAATGTATTTTCGTATAAATACTAAGCATGGACGTTATTTGTGGCGAGGTTAGGTCTCGAATATCATCCCTAACTTCAAGACAGAAGTATTTTATTCAAGGCTATTTAAATCAGATTCTTTTAGAAGGGCCAATGGGCGTAAAAAAGGCGCAAATATTAAGGCAAGATATTCCCTGTTCTTTGGATAATGAAATCCCTAGGCTTGAAAGAGAGATAAAGCATGAAATTCAACAAGGCAACCATAAAAAATTTATAGGCAAAGTAGATCAATATGTGGAAATATTCTTTTCTACATTCACTTCTATTCTATTTCTTGGTTTTTTTATTATGCTCGGCCCAGTATTATTAATTCAAGCAATAAGAGCTGAAAGTATTATATCAGGAATGGTTGGGCTTTCATTTACATACTTAACTGGAGTTCTTATTAAGTCGTTTCCGTCGATTAAAAAGGCTTCTGGAGATAAGTTAGACCATATCGCTAAGTTTAACCTGATTGTGAATAAGATTGATAATCTTGATAAAGAAATGCAAGCTCAGAGCGTAGCATAAACCTAGTTTATTTCCTTTTTTTCCCTTTCCAAATTGTTTCTTCAATTTTTTCTTTTCTATTAGCAAAGCGTGCAAGCGTAAATAACAAGTCGCTTAAGCGATTTATATATACTATTATATCAGGATTGATTTTTTCTTTTTTGCTTAATGCAATTATACTGCGTTCAGCACGTCTGCAAACTGTACGGGCCAAATGCAGCATGCTGGCAGTTTGTGTTCCACCAGGCAAAACAAAGTGTGTTAACTGCGGTAGTTGATCCCAGATTTCGTCTATTATTTTTTCGAATTCGCTTACGCGCACTGGACTTATTTTGTTTAATTTTTCTCCTTGTACGTTGGCAAGATCAGCGCCAATAATAAAAAGGTCCTTTTGAATCGGTATTAATATATCTATAATGTCCTCGTGTTTCGTAAACGATATTACTACGCCTAAGAGTGCGTTTAGCTCATCAACTTCGCCATAAGCAGCAACTCGTGGATCATCCTTGTCAGTAACTCTCCCAACAAGGGCAGTTTTTCCCTTATCACCGAATTTGGTATATACTTTCATTTACCTCTCCACCGAATAAACCTGCTGCAATCAAATTTTTAAATATAGTCAGTTAATAATTCTATAGCTTTTTATAAAATTAATCTATTGCGAGGGGTAATTATGACAAAAAAAGAACAAATGGTTTATACTCCAGACGAGTTAGCTAAACAAAAATTTGATGTAATTGTGTTGGGCGGAGGTCCGAGTGGAAGCAGCTGCGCAAGTTTTTTAGGTATGGCAGGCAAGCGCGTGCTTCTTCTTGACCGCGCAAAATTTCCAAGAGATAAGACATGCGGAGATGGCATTAGCGGAAAAAGTGTAAAAATCTTAAAAGAGTTAGGAGTAATCGACAATATCCATCAAGTCGAGCATCTTAAAATGCATGGAGTTACATTCTCGAGTCCGAAAGGCGTTGTTGTAGAAATATCTGCGAAGAAAAAAGAATCGAACGAGCCGCCAGGTTTTGTTTGCCCGAGACAGGTTTTTGATAATGTACTATTCCAAAATGCGAAAAAGCACGCTACTACGCTTGAAGGCTTTTTTGCAAATGATCTGATTATTGAAGATGGCAAAGTAGTCGGTGTCACTGGAACATATGATGGCAAGCAGTATTCATTTAGAGCAAAATGCTTGGTCGGCGCAGATGGCGTAGGTGGTATAAGCGCTCGCAAGCTTGGTGCATTGAATACGCATGAAGACCATTTAGTAAGCGCATTACGCGCATATTACGATGGCGTTGAAGGCATGAATGATAAAATTGAATTACATTTTGTTGAAGAGTCTTTGCCAGGTTATTTCTGGATATTTCCATTGCCTGGTAAGAAAGCCAATGTCGGAATCGGCATGGTAGTTAGCGATATGAAAAAGAGAAAACTTAATCTTGAGAAAGTTATGTATGATGTTATTGAAAAAAATAATTTATTCAAGCCACGCTTTGCAAATGCAAAGAAAATAAGCGAGGTAAAACGATGGCAATTGCCAGTAGGTTCATTTAGACCAAAGACTTATGGAAATGGTTATCTGCTCGTAGGTGATGCAGCATCGCTTATTGATCCCTTTACTGGAGAGGGCATAGGCAATGGGTTGGTAAGCGGTAAAATTGCCAGCACTATTTTACTTAAGGCATTTGAAAAAGGAGATTTCAGCGAAGCAGTGCTTAGTGAGTATCAGACTGCTTTGTATGATGAAGTAGGCAATGAACTCAATACGAGCTACAAGCTTCAGAAGCTTGTGAAGTACAAATTCCTGATAAATATGATAATAAATAAGGCAGCAAGAAGCCAAACAATTAGAGACGCGATTTCCGGAGCGCTCATTGATCCTGAAAATCAAAAGCAGTTCCATAATCCACTGTTCTATTTGAAGGTGTTGCTGGCATAGGCACAAAGCTTAAAACATCTTATTTCTTAAATAATAACATGAGAAGATTAAGCAATGGACAATGCGCCTTGGGCTTTGGGCAAACGCGGGCGAGCGACCCGTTTAAAAGATTTAAACCAGAAGTAGCCCAGCCAGTAAGACAAGCAGATGTTACAGCCCAATCATACGTAGAGCGAGCTAGAAAAGCAAGGGAAATGTTACGATCAATGGATCCGGAGAAAGTAAAACAGGTAATAGAATTTCATAAAAAACTAAATTTCTTCCAAGCTTTAGCATTAGCACAAAGAGAAGGAAAACTCATTGTTCCAAATGATGTTCATGATAGAATTTTAACAGAAGCAAGCGGTGAGCAGTATTTGAGACAAAATTACTCAGTATGGACTGGTACTTTAATTATTTATGAAGCACCTGATAAAAAATTCGGTAAGAATGTTGTTTTTAGTTGGGACGTTAATGGAGTAAATTATTCTATTTCATTCAAAGTACCAAAACAATTCAGAGGTTTAAGAAACTGCGCTTTAGTAGTTGAACATCCAGACTTTGAGGTTGTAAAAATAGAAGTTAACCCAATACTTAGAAAATT
>JAHFGR010000075.1 GCA_023247345.1 Microcaldota archaeon
TTGGCTCAGCTTCTTGTTTTAATCATATACAAGTTCTCGATGAATCTCTATTTCACCAAGATCATAAATACCTCTTTTACTTCATTGCCAATAAGTTGTTATTGGCGAGATTTGAAAATACTTTCGCAATAGATAAATATAAAAAACCAATATAACACAATCGAATAATAAATTCTACTTAGTATGAGGTATTACTTATGGGTTCAAAGCCAAGAAAATGGAAAAAGAAAAATAGAATGCGCTGGAAATGGGTAAAAAAGAAAAGAAAGCGCATGAAGCGAAGGCAGAAACGCCGCGTAGGAGAGCTCTAGATATATAAAACCGACTAAGTTTCTCGATTGTTGTGCAATTAGTATCTTGTCGCGATTTTTTGTATAGGTCCAAAGCTTGTACTGATTTTGTTTTCTGGGTGTTATCTAGTTTGGTTTTTTATAAGCTGAGCCAAATAACAAATTTAGCTTAGGATATTCAGAAACTTATTGATCCGTAGCTTGGTTCTTTCCTTTCAAAAATTAATTTCCCTTTTTTGTATATTTTTCCGCCAGTCATACGATCGTACATAATCTGGGCAAAAATTCTTCCATTTAAATGAATTTCTCCACCATGCATTTCTAACGCAATAAAATAACCATGATTGCGCTCGCCTGCGTTTTTATGAACTATAATCTTGCCGCCTTCCATCTCTGAACCAACAGAACCGTTTATATTTCCGAATATTTCTAGTGTACCGCCTTTCATACCATCGCCAGCACTGGTTTCTACATTTCCCCTTACAATAACTCTTCCATTTTTCATATGAACTCCGGGCATCATACTACTATTGCCTTTTATCTCTATTAAACAACCTTCATTGTTTGCGCCAGCACAAAATACAACGTTTCCATTGATAGTTATCTTGCCTGCTCGCGCGTATCTACCAACATAATCATCAGCATTTCCATTAACTAATATCTCGCCAGATTGAGCGCAACCGACATACTCACCAACATTGCCTTCAATGGTTATTCTCTTCTTATTGCGATAACAAAGATAATTTGGCGCTTCAGTAAGATGCCTTGTTTCAATAGTATAGCTTTCTTCTTTACCATTATTGATTACTGCGCTTAGAAAAACACCTGCGCCATTGGCAAAATCTTCCTTTTGCTGAAATTCTGCGATTGCAATACAAAGCTTTTCCACGTCTTTGGCAGAGTATTCTAAACCTCTTATAAGTTTTACAGCCATTGGATATATATAGTCTATAATTCCGCCTAAACCACCGCTTTTTCTTTTCCAAAATTTATCGCTCATCCATGTTTCAAATGCTTGTTTTAATTTCTGGAAGCCTTCGCTTTCTTGAATATCTGATTTACGAACTTCTTGAATTTTTTCGCGTTTATATCGTCCAAAAGGATTTTTAGAGCTAACAGAAAGAATTCGATCAGACATTCTTAATCTCTGTGCGTTCGATAACATAAAAATCACTTAGAATAATACTACACCGGGAGTAGGAGAAAGCTGCCCGACAGCATAGACATATCTTCTCCAGTCATTACCCCAGTTGGCTGCATCACGATGCAAAAGACCAACGTAAGTGCCCTTAGTTCTCCATAGGTGTCTGGCTTCTTTTGATTCTTTTACTTGTTTACCTCTTGGAATTCTGAATTCTTCATCGGGTTTATACCACCCACTTTTTTTAGGAAAGTGTTCGATTTGATGAACACTCCGTTCATCGACTGACACTATTTCAAATTTATTATTTCCTAGATCTAGAATTTCAAAATCGGGATAATTCATTATTAATGCACGGTTTCTTTTTCCTTGAAATTGTTGTGGAACTTTGAAAGATGCAGAATAAATAACCCAATCATGTTTCCAACTAAATACGACTTCAGTTTCAAATGGCTTATCTGGCGCTTCGTAGATAGCTAGCGTTCCTGTACGTGCTACGTAAATTTGTTTTAGATCTTCTAAATCTGTTGTTTCTGTTAAAATTCGATCATGAACAAAATTTGGAACCAGTATTCTCCCTTCTTGTCTAGCTAAATGCAACACTTCAAAAACAGTTAAATCCTTATAAACTTCTACTACTGTCTTTACTTTTTCTGGATCGATTGACATTAACATATCTCTTCGATGTCGTAATTCTTCGATTAGAGTTTTTGTTTTGGTAATTGGGTTTCTTACTTCATGACTTGACTCTGGTTTATATCGACCGAAGCGGCTAGCTGCTGCCATAGGCTGTAGGCTATAAGCTTTAAGATTTAGGGCGGAGGGTTTAGGTCCTACTAATTCTACCCTACTGTTTATTGCTAGCGTCTTCATGTTATAAAATTAGAAAAGAAGTGTTTTAATATATTCGCTTCTTAGATGATTACCAGTCCCCTCAGCCCCTCCACACTTCCACAACAGTGTCTAGCTCATAAGTAAGAGAAAATGCCCAGGAGCTAAACACTGTTGCAAGGCTAAAGCTCCATATATTTTAATTGTAGTTTTAGGCGAAGGTAGTATTGATATTCTAAAAAGAGAAATTTTGGTTCGCTTCGGTAATCTTTATTGTTTCGGCGAACCTTGGAAGTGTGCGCACGCTTGGCACGCGATTGTCGCACGGCGACAATGCGCATTTTGTTCGATACGTCGAACAAACATGCTGATTCATATCATTGGAGCTTTGACGCGTTTGCAAAAAAGCCGCGTCAAAATTTGTCACGATTTTTCTGCCCTCGTGACAAAGCTTCAGTTCATCCGATTTTATTTAATAAGTTGATTAATTTTTAAAAACTATCCTTCTTTAGATGCGGCCTCTCCGAGGCCAATGAACGCCACCCCGAAGCCGAAAGAAGGCCAGTTGTAGAGACCGACGTACTTCTTATCGTAGAAGTCGAAGCCACGGACAATGGGGCCCAAATAAGCACTATCAAGTCGGCATAAATATCTTGCTTTATCTGATTTTGATACTGGTTCTCCTTGTGGGATTTTTGTTTCTGGATCTTTATTGTACCATCCCACTAACTTTTTTGGAAAGTTTTCTATTAACTTGATTCTTGCTCCTTTGATTGGTTTTAATTCATATTGCCGTGACCTTCGGTCATGATTTTTTGAAATCCGGGGAATTTCAAAATTATTTTTTCCTACTTCAACTAATTCAAAATCTGGATGTTCTATTACTAATGCACAATTTGTTTTTCCTCTGAATTGTTTTGGGACTTTGAATGAAATGGAATAGTTTATTGCAGTACGAATATCTTCCCAACTAAAAACAACCTGCTCACCGAATGGCTTATCTGGTTTTTCATAAATAACTAAGGTTCCTGTCCATACTGGGTAATTCTGGCTAAGAGATTCTTTGTCAGTAGTTTTCATTAAAATTCTATCATGAATATCGTTTGGCACGATTAGCTTTCCTCCTCTTTGTACTAGTGCTAGCGCTTGAAATAAATTTAGGCCTTTGTGAAATTCAATTACTTCTAAGGCTTTCTCAGGTGCTAAACTTCTAAGCATTTCTCTTGTTCTTTTTACTTGCTCTACGTATGTTTGACCTTGAATGTCTGGTTGTCTTACCTCATGCCTTCTTTCTCTCTTGAATCTTCCAAAGACATCACTTGCTTTAACAATACCACGCGTAACTGGTTTTATTCTTCGTTCAACTTGCGTATTAATCATTTAACATCACTTTCTTTAGGAAAAATTAATCTTCCCTTATGATATATCCTGCCGAAGATTTTCATAGAACGGCTATCGTCGATGTAAATTTCATCTCCTTCTACGCGTATCTCGCCGCCATGCATGTTATAACCTACCGAAGCAGAGAAACTCCTACCTCCGTTTCCTACTATTGAAATAAAGCCCCCGTTCATTTCCAATCCAACTACAGCTTCAGCATTACCTTTTACAATTATTATGCCGTTTTCCATACTGAGACCAATAGAATCAGTCACATTTTGGTGTATTTTTATAATGCCGCCTTGCATATAACTTCCGACATTCGCATGCGCATTGCCAAAAACAAGAATGGTTCCGCCTTTCATGTGGCTTCCGATATTGCCAGAAGAATCATGAATTCCTCTTCCGACATTACCGTGTATTATAATAGAACCACCACTCATTTCAGGCCCTAGAAAAAACCTTACAGAACCATCTACTATTATTCTGCCCCCAGACATACTAGACCCAACACTCATCACTATGCCATTAATTTTTATAGCTCCTGAAACTGCATAATCTCCAACACTACTTAAACTTATTCCACCATCATTCTTTATGGTTAGATTCTTCGTATTCCTATACCCAAGATCTCGAATTTGTTTAGAAAAATGTTTTGTAGATATAGTGAAATCGCTATCGCTACTAGAATTAATCATGGCACTTATAAAAAGACCTGAACGAAACCATGATTCCTCTTCTTGATGATCTATAAGTAGGACACAGAAGCGTTCTACGTCTCTGGGCGATATTCTAATTCCTTGTAAGGCAGAGACAGCTGCATCATAGTCTATGCTGCTAGCATTATAGTCATTTATTTCTTTCTTCCATTTTAACCATACGTCCCGTATTTGCGTGAATGTTCCTGTTACTTCTTGGCCTCTAACTGCATGAGGAGTTTCTTTTTTATACCTGTCAAAAGCCATAGAAGTTCGTGGAATGATTAATTTTGAATGAGCGCTAGTATTGAGTTGCGCAACTGTCATTAAAACACCAATAAACATTTTATACCAAAATATTTATAAACGAAGGTATGGATTCGCAATATTTAAAAACCCGTCATAACAAAGCTATTTTACTCGTTTTACCAATCTAACCCAAAACTTGAGACTGGGGATTGAATTGGGAGGGCTTACTTATGAACAAAAAACAATTAGCAGATGCATTAGCAAAATTACTCGAAGAAAAAGGAAAACGCCAATTTAAGCAGAGCGTCGAGCTCATAATAAACATGCGCGGCATTGATTTTTCTAAAACAGAAAACAGACTTAGCTTAGACATAGTTCTGCCAAAAGGAAAGGGCGGTAAAGAACCAAAAGTAGCAGTAATCGCAGAAGAAACGATTGCAACACAGGCGAAAAAAGCAGGTGTTGATCTGACAATTGCACCAAACGAATTACCAGCTTATGCAGACCGATTAAAGATAAGAGATTTGGCAGAAAACTATGTAATCTTGGCGCAACCAAATTTAATGGCACAAGTAGCTAAGAATTTAGGTCAGTACTTGGGTCCTAGGGGTAAACTTCCAAAACCAATCGTAGGCAATATTACAGAATTAATAGAAAAATCAAGAAAAAGCATTAGAATCGTTTCAAAAGGCAAGTACTTACCAGTTGCGCAAAGCCTTGTTGGAACAGAAGTAATGGGCGTTGATGAACTCACAGAGAATGTCGAAGCAGTTTATGATGCAGTAAAAAATAAGGTAACTGAAGGAAACATAAAGAGCGTATTTGTTAAATTAACGATGGGGAAACCTGTCAAAGTAGCGTGATCACATGACAAAAGAAACTTATAAAGCGGACGTAAACAGAAAAACCATAAAGGAGAAAGTAAACAAGGTACAAGAAGTCAAGACGGAGATGAAAAAATACAAGACTACTGCTCTTATTGATCTAAGAAAGTTATCTGATTCGCTTTTCCAAGCAATGAGGAAAAAGATAAGACAGAATGGCGGAAAGGTGTTAGTTCTCAAAAAGCCAGTGATACAGCGCGTTTTGGAAGGGGATAAAAAAATAGCGCAACTTGCTACTGAATGCGATAAACCAGTTGCATTGATATTAACAAATATTTCGCCATTTGAATTAAACAGGTTCTTTAAAGAAAATAAAAAGAAACGTCCTGCGAAAACAGGGGAAATTGCACCGTTCGATATAGTAGTACCTGAAGGCGAGACTGATTTGCCACCTGGGCCAGCATTGAGCGAACTTAAGGGCGCTGGAATAAATGTACAGATTAAAGCGGGCAAGATAGTTGTTGCAAAAGAAAGCACTGTTGCTAAAACAGGCGAGGCACTAACTGATCTAAAGACTAAGGCGTTACAAAAATTAAACGTAAAACCATTTGAAATCTCAGTTAAGCTAATAGCGGGCTATGACCAAGAATATATTTATAATGCTGAATTGCTAAATATAGATGAAACATTAAATGCAGAAATTACAAAATCATTAAACGACGCTTTTAATTTATCTATAAACGCGCAATATCCAACAAAACAAAATGTTGATATTCTGCTGAGAGACGCGTACAGACAAGCGATCAATGTATCGTTGAATGGCAATTTATACTCTTCCAATACAATAGAGCAGCTTCTCGTTCTTGCGAGCAGGCAAGGAACGGCTCTAGGTACATTGGGGAAGTAATTATAATATTTTTGGAGGGATAATATGACAAAAGTAGATCCATA
>JAHFGR010000076.1 GCA_023247345.1 Microcaldota archaeon
AATTGAGAATATTGGACTTCCAGCTTGAAAAACTTATAAAAGGCATAAAGCCAATGGGGATTGTAGCATACGCAATGACAACTGCTGCCGGCATTAGCAAAGATTCTGCAATAACAAATGCACGTCTGCAAGCAGAGCAGCTTAGGTCTGCTATTTCAAACTCGCTAAATGTTGAAGTAAAATGGTTGAGCGGTGATGAAGTGCTAAAATGTTTTGAGTGGGAAAGATTTTCGCCTACAACCATACAGGAGCTTGAGGATGCAGTAACTTAGATTTTGATATTACTATTACAAAATGATCAGCGGTATTAAATTACAAAGTTGATATGATGGCATTTGGAAAATTAAAACTGACAAAAGTGTCCAATAAGGAACTTGCAAAAAGAAATATATTGATAAGACCCCCAGAACCTCCGCTAGATATTTTGATGAGGGACCCTACGAACTCGATTTACATTGGAAAGACTAGTATTTTTCAAATACCTTTTTATTGGACATATGAGAATGTTAAATCGCCGCACATCGCAGTTGTTGGAATGACTGGTAGCGGTAAGAGTTACTTTATAAAAACATTCCTGCTTCGCGCAGCATTTGTCTGGGGCACAAATTCTCTGATATTTGATTGGGCTGGCGAGTATCGAGATTGGGCTCGCGAAAAAGGAAAGGTAATCTCTTTGGGCAAGGGATCGTACTTAAATCTGTTGGACTTGGGCGGCATGAAACCATACGATCGCGTAGATCAAATAATGAAAACACTCGGGCTGGTTCTGGGGAATGATCTGGAACAGTTTGACGAGAGAAAGAGATTAATAGGCGGCGCAATAGTAAAGGCATATCAGGACGCAAAATACAGACTAGATTCAGTAGACCAAAAAGACGAGCTTGGAAAATCATTGACTCCGCCGACGCTTAAAGATGTTGTTAGGACATTAGAAGAATTCCAACAAACTGGAAATTATCCTTATCCAACCGAGCTCGCTGCTTCAATAGACCTACTAAAAAAATTCACAAGAAGCGGGCAGGATTATTTTGCACAACCAAGCACGGTCAGTTTGGATGAACTAATAAACTCAGGAATAGTGGACATGGATCTTTCCGGGTTGCCATCAGAAGAACAGCGCGTATTGGGCGCATTGACAATACTCCAATTTGTAAAAGAAAAGATGAGGCAGGTTGGTTATGCCAAGCAGCGCGGCCTACGATTGCTGGTTGTCATTGATGAAGCCTGGAAAATAGCCGGGGATGACAATAGCGATGTTGTACTGATAGTTCGCGAAGGTAGAAAGTATAATTTCGGGGTAATCGTTGCAAGCCAAAGCCCGACAGATATCAGCCCTAACATATTCAGCAACGCGGGCACGATATTTATATTAAATATATTCAAACCCGATGCGCTTAATTATCTGCAGGATGCTTTGCAGTTTAGCAATTATATAAGAGATCAGATAATACAATTCCCGCAAGGCAGGGCTGCAGTAAAAATGTTCTTGCAAGAGCAGACATCAAAATTCTCTGGTAAAATGTTCGTAGTCGATAGAATAGAAGGAGAGGAAGCAAGCAAACAGTATTTCTTAATGTTAGAAGAAGTGCTGACCAAAAAACAAAGGATAGAAGGCGCAGAGAATTTTATATCTTTCTCTGCAGATGATTTAAAGAGAAAACTAGCGCAATACGGACTTAGCAATGACAAAATAGAAGCTATAGGTAAAAAGTTTGAAAAACAGCTTGGAAGAAGATTGGATATAATATCATACGTATTAGGCCTTGATGAAGCTGGCCTGGATAGAAGAAGCATAACTGAACTTTTAAAGGATGTTGGAATAGATGATATTACTATAATAAATATATTTGGTAAGGTTGATTTGAAGAAGACTGAATTAAAGGCAGGATAATTGACGAAAGACATAAGTGCATAAGCACAAGGACGCGGATGTCGCAAAGCGACATAGCGCATTTTGTTCGATGTGTCGAACAAACATGAGGTAGAATACGATGGGTAAGAGTGCGATTTTCCTAAAAGAAGAATACAGAAGAAGAATGAGACAATACGGAATGACAGAAGAAAAAATAGAAGAGACGAGTAGAATCTTTGAGAGAAACAATAAGCACATAGATGTTATAACATTCGTTATAATGCTTGAACGTTCCGGACTAGAAAGAAGGGCAATAACTGAGTTTTTAAAGGATGTTGGGATAGATGATATTACTATAATAAATATATTTGGTAAGGTTGATTTGAAGAAGACTGAGCTGACTGGCTCTAAAGAGATATCTAACGTAATCTTGGAGGAATAAAAATGCCAAAAAAAGTTTGCATAATGTGCCATCAGGAGCTTAACTCTGCCGCAACGGGTGCTGTAAGAGTTAAGGACGACGTGGTTATTAGAGCGATAAGATCAGTTAAAAAAGTTTTTAGAGCTGCACAAAATAATGAACTGTTTGTTTGTCAAAATGATCTGGAAAAACACCAGGAAAAAAGAAAAAGATTCGAAAAAGAAATGCTCATAATAAGTGCAATAGCAGTAATAATAGTTATTTTACTTTCGGGATTACCAGCATTGGCAGGAAGATTTCAGCTAAGCGTATTTATGTCTTCGATTTTTATAGCAGTACTTGTTATACTTTTTGCAGTTGTTTTCAGATACGCACCTGCAATGGAAGGAACATCCAGAATAGCGGCTAAAACAACAACTGTAGTTAGAACAGTTAAAAACAAAAAAGATAAAAACAAAAAAGCGGAGAAGGGGAGGATTTAAATGCCTAATGTGACATCGCCTCAACCACAGATCGCAAAAACAAGTGCTGTTCAAAATGCTGAATTAAATACACCCAGAGTAGATGGTTTCAAAATAAAAGGTTCAGTTAAAACAAGTTTAAAAGAGGTTGCAGATGCGCTAAGAACATTGTCATTTCTCCAAGTTGCGCAAGAGAGAGAGGCAATCAACGCGGTTTATGTAGAATCCAGAGACATAAAAAAGGCCCCTTATCTGTTTTCGATAATAAAGATAAAGACTGACGAGATAGAACTGCTTTATTCCATACCCCGCGAGATCGCGCCAAAAAAGAGGAAAATGGATATTATACGATACTTGCTGAATATTATTAGTTTAGTAGAGCAATCGTACAAGGTAGATAACAAAGTATTATACCAGCTCCTCGAAAATGCGGTAAAGGAAATCACAGATGTGATGACGCTAGAGTACTCTAAACTATATACTGAATACGACGGAATCAAAAAAGATATGGAAGATGTAAAAAGAAAGGTCTCGAGATTAACAGAAGAAAATCAGGCTTTATTAACTAAAAATTACGAATTAAAAGGTAAAAATGATGAAATGCTTTTAAGAATAAAATCCTTGGAAACAATGACGGATGAGGCATTAAAAACAAAGCTGCAGACCTGGATAGCAGAACACAACGGAGAGATAAACATAAGCGAGTTTTCAAAAACCCATAATATCATCGAAACAAAAGTTGAAGAAATATTAAACCGCCTTGTAAGCGAGGGCTATCTTGAAGTTATCCAGTAAATGTAGGGGGTAGTTCTGAGAGGTAAATAAACATATAGATAATTGCCCCTACTCGAGCGAAAAAAGGGGAAATTATGGATAAAAAAATAATAATTACAAAAAGATTGTACAAATTCGAAATAAAAAAGAAATTCCAATACGTCAAACATTACAAGGTAAAGGAAAAAACAAGGTTTGAAAAACTAGGCATTACGATTGGAAATATTTTTAGGGGAAAACCTAGCGAAAAGGAAAAGACAAAAAAGACGTCTGCAGAAGCTAAATCGGGTGTTTCCAAAACAAAAATTATTGCTGGAGCGCTATTGTTCGCTTTATTAATTTTGTTTCTCGGTTGGACTTATATAACTGCGCAGATAGCAAAAGAAACCAACGAGCTAATAAGAGCACCAGAAAAACCTAATTTTGATATATTTGTAAATGAAAAAGGAATAATGCCTGCTGGCGATAGAGGAAGCGAAACCAGTGTAGGATATGTACGAATGGCCATGACTCTTAACGGAGTAGAAAGATATAATTTAAGCATGACAACGTATAATAACGCTTTGCCAACTGAAGTATTTGTTCTTCAAAGTGAGCGCGAACAGGCAGAAGGATACGATGACTTTTTGTTTTCTTTAAAGAAGGAATTGGGCAAGCACAAGATTATTTTAAATGAAATCGATTTTGAAAAACTTGAAACACTGCCAGGTGGCTCGCTGGTGATAGTTCCGAGCGGAATTGTTCCTGAAGAGCTACTTGGCATAAACAGCAAGGTCGATATAAATAAACTTATATCCCGAGACGTAGTACTTCTTTATATAGGACAGAAGTTCGATAGAATGATTGACAAGACTGGCGCTAGTAAATCTGCACCGCAGGGTGCAAGCGGTTTGCCAATAACATTTGACGAACAAAGAAGACCTGAGAGCACGGACGGGTTTACACTTTATCAGCCATTATACCAAGCAAGAGGAAGCGGTAGCGGGATAGAAAATTCCGTTATTTATGGATCTGTAAGCGTCATTAAAAGAGGAAATGGTGCGTTAATATTAGTTCCTGAGACTATCGATGGCGGATGGAGAAATGATGCAGGCCAATCCGCACCAGCTGATGCTGGAAAAGATATTGCAAGAATTATCTTGGAAACAAAATGGGCCGAGACCTCTGGTAACGCTAGAATATATTCGAACGCCATAACCAATGAAAGTAAACAAAAACTAGACTTTTTTACTAACAGTTTTACGAGCAATGTAAAAAGCATAAAATTAGAGTTTACAGCTTACGGCAAGAATAACATTAGTCTGTCTCAGACAAAGATAATACCAATAAAAAAAGACTTGAGGGGCGGGGTATACGTCAGCGGCGGATCGACAGTTATACCAAGAGAAGTTAGCGGCGAGCTTACTAGATTAACAGTATTTTTATCGGAAAATACTAGCGAAAGGAAACAACTATTTCTTAAGATTACCAAAAATGGGGAAGAGGCTATTGAAAGGCAATCCTTAGGAATACAAAGCCTGCTAAATGACCTTCCGACGAATAGCCCGATCGATTTGGATAATGGCGAGTATATAGCCAGTGTAGTTGACGAAGAAGAAAATATATATGCGCAAGGGTACCTGAAAGTAGCATTTATAGAGATAACTTATACACCAGAAAAAGGACCGTATTACTTTGAAATTGAGAGAGATGGAAAATCAATCGCAATGAAAAAAATAAACGTTACAGTTGATAATAAGTATGGGCCGTATATATTCGAAAATACACATTCGGTTTCAGTAGATCCTACAAAAGATGCAAGCGGAGACCTTTCTCCTGGCGAGCACATATTTACATTTAGAATAGGCAACATTAAGAAGGATATAAAAATAATAAAACAAAAACAGAGCAATATATTTACAGAGCCGCTATTTCTTATAACAATTGTATTAGCTGTAGGAATTACTGGGATAGGGCTTTTCTTAGCCAGACAAGAAAAGGTATCATACCAGATAGATGTACCAGACTTTCCACCGATTGCAAAGATTAACGTACCGCTAACAAAAGAAGTGATACTAAACATATTTGATAAAGTAAACGAGGATTACAAGTGGAATTATAGCCCGCTAACTACGGCAGAGATAAGAAACGGATTCAAAAAGATGATTTACCAGGGCAAACCGATATATGTAACAGATTATAATGTTGAATATATACTAAATCAATTAGAAACAAAAGGTTACGTGAAAGAGCATTTAGACTATTATGGACCGATAAAATGGGAAGAAAAAGCAAAGCAGAGTTTAAAATTCCTCTCGCTATTTAGAAAAATAAGAGATATATGTGTTAGCAACGCGGTGCCATTTACCCAATTCGAAGAGAGTAAAGAATGCGATAGTGAAATAACTGCTGTTGGACAGAGAATGTTCGTACATATTTATGAAAAAAACAGAGACTTGACCCAACTGGTAAAACGGATTTTATCAACAATAAAGGACGGAATGACTATAATCATATTCAAGAATGATTTCGCAGAGCGCGAGTTCCAAAGCTATCTCGCCAGTTCGAGTAAGGCGCTTCTGACTCTTAAACTAGAGGTTGAAGGCGGAAGCGTTGCACTATTTACATTGGATGAATTTGAAGCTAAGATAAAGGAATTAAAGGGAGTTTAATCTCGCCTAAATGGAAAATTTGCGCTTCTTTGAGCAATAATTGTTGCAGTATCTAAAGCTTCTGCAAATGGAAGTGTTGCTAATGCTGCATCTAATTTTGCCATCTCTAAAATGCGAGGATCGCGGATAGTTTCTCCGTTATCATTTAGTGTTTGTAAAGCTACTTGTACAATAGTGCCTTCTTCGAGCGAGTA
>JAHFGR010000077.1 GCA_023247345.1 Microcaldota archaeon
ATAATTTTTTAGGTATTCTTGATCTGTTGTTTCCATTAAAATTCGATCATGAACATCGTTTGGGACAATTAATTTTCCTTCTCTTTTGGCTAATGCTAAAGCTTGAAATAAATTTAAATCTTTATGGAATTCAATTACTTGTTTTACTTTCTCCGGATCCATTGATCTTAGCATTTCTCTTCTCGCTCTTAATCGGTCTATTTCTGTTCCGGTAACTTCTGCCTTTCTTACTTCATGACTTTCAAGTGGGCCGTATCTTTTGAATAGACCATTCGCTTGTGTAACAACAGGAACTATTTTCTCATTAGTAACAATCATTTTGCATCACTTTCTGGCGCTTCTGTGAATGGAAAAAACGCCACTCCGCGAGGACTGAAAGGAAGTTCGTCCAGATTAACGTAACCTGTGGCGCCGGACGAGTAGCCAGCACGCCTGAGAAGACCAATGTAAGTGTAATCTAATCGAAATAAAAGTCTTGCATTTTTTTCTTTTTCTTTTACTGGTTCTCCTATTGGAATTTTTGTTTCTGGGTCTGTATTGTACCATTTCCGCGATTCTTTTGGGAAGTTTTCTATTAAGTGGATATACGTCTTTTCAGCTTTGATTCCGTATTTGTTTTTTCCTACTTCAATAAATTCAAAATCAGGGTGTTCTATTACTAATGCACAGTCTCTTTTACCTTGGAATTGTTCTGGAACTTCAAATGAAATAGAATATTGGACTTCATCATAACCTTTCAGCCTAAGATTAACTTCCTCGCCAAATGGTTTATCTGGTTTTTCATAAATAACTAAGGTTCCTGTCCGTACCAAATTTACATAGAATTTCTTTAGTAATTCCGTGTTATTGATTCCGTTTAGAATTCTATCATGAATATAATCTGAAACAATTAACTTTCCTTCTCTTTTTGCTGCTGCTAGTGCTTCGAACAAAGTCATTTCTTCTCTGAATTCTATTAATTGTAATGCTTTCTGTGGTGATAAACTTCTTAGCATTTGTCTTACTTTTCTTGCTTGTTCAACGTATGTTTGACCTGTAACATCTGGTTGTCTTACTGGCTGGCCTACTTCTGGTTTAAATCTTTTGAATGGATTATCGGCTGCCATAGGCGGTAAGCTATAGGGCGTAGGCTTTAGGCTATAAGGTTTAGGGCTTACTGCTTCTACCCTACTGCTCCCTGCCAAGCTTCCGGCCATTCTCGCCTCTCGCCGATTGCCTAAAGCATTTACTGCTAATTGTCTCATGTCATAGAATTAGTAAATAAGTGTTTATAACACTTTCTAATTTTTGCCAGTTTTTCGAAAAACTAGTTAGCATTATTTTCTCCATTCTCTTTGTGAACAACCGCAAGGCTCGCAACTTTCTCTTTTGAATTTTCATCTAATCTGATTATACGAACGCCTTGTGTATTTCGTCCGATAACAGAAATATCTTTAACTGGAACACGGATTGCTTGGCCAGCAGTAGTTATAACAATTATATCATCTTCATCATTAACGCTTCTGGCAGCTACAACATTACCATTGCGCCCTTCTGTTTTCATGTTGATAACTCCGCTGCCGCCGCGACCTTGGGCGCGATATTCGTCAATGTGCGTTCGTTTTCCATATCCGTTTTCAGTGATTGTTAGTATTGTTGGTTTCGTACAAATCGCCAAGCTTACTACTTCATCTTTTTCATCCATGCGAATGCCAATTACACCCTGGCCGGTTCTGCCAAGCTCGCGCGCATCATCCTCGCTAAAACGAATCGCTTGTCCGAATTTTGTTGCAATAAGCAATGTTTGCTTTCCGTCTGTTTTTGAAACATCAACTAGCTGGTCTGCTTCTTTTAACGTAATTGCGATTACACCATTCTTTCTGGGATTATTAAAGTTTGATAAACTTGTTCGCTTAACAATGCCTTTCTTTGTAACCATGACCAGAAATTCATCTTCCTTGAACTCTGGCACGCTAATCCAAGAGGTAACTTTTTCTTCTTTTAAATCAAGTAGATTAACTATTGTTTTACCAGTTGCATATCTTCCTGATTCTGGAACAGCATAGGCCTTAAGCCAGAATACGCGACCGTGGTCAGTAAAGAATAACATGTAGTTGTGATTTTTGGTAACAATAAGATCATTGACAAAATCTTCTTCTTTGGTTTCCGAGCCTATTACTCCTTTACCACCGCGATGCTGCGCGTGGTATTCGTCTAAAGAAATCCGCTTAATGTAACCTCGCTGCGTAATAACAACTACCACGTCATCATTAGGGATCAGCTCTTCTATAGTCATTTCGTCTTGCGCATCAACAATTACTGTTCTGCGTGCATCTCCATATTTTTGTTTTATCTCGATTAGCTCGTCTTTGATTATCTTTAGTATTTTATTAATATCAGCAAGCACGTCCTTTAGCCAGGCTATTTTTTTCTCTAATTCTGCATGCTCTTCATCGATTTTTTGGCGTTCGAGAGAGATTAATCTCTGTAGTTTCATGTCTAAGATCGCATTTGCCTGCTTTTCGCTTAACGAATAATTGGAAATTAAACCAGAGCGCGCTTCGTTAACATCTTTTCTTGCTTTTAAAAATGCAACAATACTTTCTATCTGGCTTAATGCCTTGATAATGCCTTGAAGTATATGTGCGCGTTCTTCTGCGACCTTTAATTCGAATAGGCTTCGCTTGCGGACAATTTCTTTTCTGAATTCTATGAACTCCTTGACCATCTCGTAAATTCCAAGCACTTTTGGCTCTTTATCAAGAAGCACAAGGTTGATTATGCCGAATGTGCTTTCCAACGGAGTATGTACGTATATCTGATTTAGTACGACTTCTGCATTTGCATCTCTTGAAAGTTCTATCACAACTTCAATGCCATCGCGATCGCTGCGATCATGCACGCCTCGCACGCCTTCAATGCGCTTATCCCGGACAGCGTTTGCTATTGATTCGATTATCGAGGTTTTTGTTATCTGGTATGGGATCTCTTTGATTAATATCGTGTGTTTTTTATCATCAATCTCACATTTACCTCGAATTTTTATTATTCCTCTTCCGGTTTTATAAGCAGAATAAATTCCTGATTTTCCAATAATCTCTCCACCAGTTGGAAAATCCGGACCTTTTACAATTGAAAAGAGCTGTTCTTCGCTTGCACCTTCAATGACTGCAATCGTACCGTCTATTATTTCGCTTAAATTATGCGGCGGAATATTCGTCGCCATACCAACTGCTATGCCAGAACTTCCGTTTATAAGCAGGTTAGGCACCTTGCTTGGCAATACAACTGGTTCTTGAAGCGTGCCGTCAAAATTCGGAGTAAAATCTACTGTTTCTTTATCAATGTCGAATAGAATATCATCAGAGATGGATTCCAATTTGCACTCTGTATAACGATATGCGGCTGGATTATCGCCGTCGATTGAATTATGCACAAAAACTCCTGCAGCTAAAGCGAAATTATGTGTTTCGTTTATAGTCAAATCGTAAACATCTTCAAACTCATCGAGTATCTCAGTTCGCAGGACTTTGTGATTGTTATTTAGTTCCTGAAGAATAAGGTTTGGGTTATTTTGGAAGTATTTTTCCAATCCGCTCTTCCACTGAGTAGCATGTCTATATGGATAAATATCGTTCCTTATTTTTTCATATACTTCTTCAGAAAGTGGTTGCCCCATATCAAGAAGGTTCCTGCAAATATTCAGGAATTTCATTTTTCCAGTATTATTTGTAGTGTGGTTCTTATTGCCCTTGATAATTTTTTCTTTCATTGACGTTCGATAAGTTTCATCCTGCCATAATCTTTTCAGAGTTTTTGTTGCTCTTTGACTAAGTTCCATTCTTTTTTCTGGATGTGCTTCAATATATCTCTTATTTATTTCAGAGAGATTTTTTCGCATTTTTTCTCTGTAATCCTCATGCATCCAATTTTCTTTATTTCTTATACTTGTACGTTGGGCAACCTTTGCTCTATTCTCTAATATGCTCCAAAATTTATTCCTGCCAAGAGCTAACTGTTGTCTATATTTTTCATCTTTCTTATGTCTTTCTGAAGTCAATTCATAATGTAACTTCCAATGCTCTTTCCAATCCATTCTTCGAATGTTAGCTGGATTGTTATTTAGCTTGTTAAAGTCTACATGATGTCTTACTCTTCCTGCCGATCTAGCATATACCTCATGCTCCAGATTCCATTCATCAGCTAAGCGATGTGCATATTCCCAGCTGTTCTCTGGCTGTAAAATCATTTCATACCCTATTACATGCGGATCATCATCCTTAGTGGATACTCTAGTATAGAGTGGCATCAAGGAATCTCCTGAACTCAAATCCTTAGCTTCCTTGTAACTTCCATCACGAAGCATGAACTTGTGGTTTAGTGTGCATTTTATCTCCTCACCATTATCTAAAATTACCTTCATTATTTGTACATTGTTAATGGTAAGTCGGGGGGTTTTTATCTCACTAATTTTTATTTTCCCGCCTTTATCAACCGTAAAAGTATAATTTATTTTTCCTTCGAGATCTTCTTTTATTAAATCCTGAAAACTTAGATTTCTCCCGTCTACCAAACGAACTTTGGTGTTTTTTGTAAAGC
This sequence comes from Microcaldota archaeon, assembly GCA_023247345.1. GTDB lineage: Archaea > Micrarchaeota > Micrarchaeia > Anstonellales > Bilamarchaeaceae > JAGVWJ01. The sequence continues at coordinate 4,579 of JAHFGR010000077.1, forward strand.
ACCCGAAATTTCCCTGACCTTTTACAAGGATATACCTAAGGGAAAAATCTTGCGCCATTCTTACTAGAGAATCATAAACCGCCATATCACCGTGCGGATGATAACGTCCAAGAACGTTTCCTACTACTGTAGCGCATTTTTTGAATTTAGCACTTGATCGCAAACCTGTTTCCCACATTGAATAAAGAATTCTTCTATGCACTGGCTTTAGTCCATCTCGCAAATCTGGAATTGCACGACCAACAATTACGCTCATTGCATAGTCAAGATAGCTTTCTCTTAGGTCTTGTTCAATGGTTCTTTCAATGATTGTTTCGGGCATATTTTTCACTCTAGTAATTAGTCATTTCCATTCAATAAAATAAGTATAAATATTATGTAAAAACAGGCTTAAAAGGGTATCTGTCTACAGTCTATTTATGAACATTTTAGTGACAGGTGGCGCTGGATTTATAGGCAGTCATTTAGTCGATGCGCTTGCGGAAAAAAATGAAGTCGCGGTTATTGACAATCTTAGCAACGGCAATATAAAAAATGTAAATAAAAAAGTGCGCTTTGTTAAGAAAGATCTGGTTAAAGATAACCTCGAAAACGAGCTTAACGATTGCGAAATCATTTTTCATTTTGCAGCAGATCCAGAAGTGCGAATAAGCGCTGAAAACCCAAGAAGTGGGTTTGAAAATAATGTAACTGCAACATTTCGCTTGCTTGAGGCTTGCAGAAAAAAGGATGTAAAAAAATTAGTATTTGCTTCTACTTCTACTGTTTATGGCGATGCTAACAAAATTCCAACACCAGAAGGCTACGCGTGCGAACCAATAAGCAATTATGGCGCAAGCAAACTTGCATGCGAAGCATATCTAACGAGCTATGCGAATTCTTACGGAATAAAAACAACTGTTTTGAGGTATGCGAATATTTTTGGAGAACGCTCTAATCACGGAGTAATGTATGATTTTTTTCAGAAATTGAAAAATAACAAAAATGAATTGGAAATTCTTGGAAACGGAAAACAGGAAAAATCTTATTTGTATGTGAACGATTGCGTAAATGCAACACTGCTTGCAAGCGAAAAACAAAACAAGATTTATGATGTTTTCAATATTGGAAGCGAAGAAAAACATGACGTAGATTACATCGCAAAATTAGCCTGTAAGATAATGAAGGTTAATCCAAAATTAAAATACACTGGGGGCGAACGCGGCTGGATCGGAGATGTTAAAATAATGCAGCTTGCAGTAGATAAAATAAAAAAATTAGGTTGGAAACAGACTGTTAGTTTTGATGAAGGAGTAAAAAAATATATTGAATGGCTAGGACACCAATACTAACTCATTCTTTCGGCGCGGCCTCTCCGAGGCCAATGAACGCCATCCCGAGACCGACGCCAGGCCAATAGTTGGCATTGACACCACGCCCGCCGACACCACCGACGCGGACCAGAAGGCCGACGTAAGCGCTATCTAATCGCCAAAGATATCTTGCTTTTTCTGATTCTTCTACTGGTTCTCCTATTGGAATTTTTGTTTCTGGGTCTGTATTGTACCAACAGTGTGGTTTTGTTGCGAAGTTTTCTATTAAGCGGATATTGCCTAATGCTTTAATCTCGTATCTGTTATTTCCTATTTTTATTATTTCGAAATCCGGATGTTCAACTACTAATGCACAGTTTGTTTTTCCTTGGAATTGTTTTGGAACTTGAAATGAGATGGAATATTTTAAATTGTCAT
>JAHFGR010000078.1 GCA_023247345.1 Microcaldota archaeon
CTTCTTGCGGATGGATTGAAAGTGTTGGTCTAGCTTCTTGTGCCATGGTTAGATGTTATAGAAAAGATAATAAAAATTTTGGTTGCTGCACGGCAATACCCCTCTATTTTTAAATTTTAAACAATATTTTCAAATATGGAAGAATTCACAGTTACTCCTTGGGAAGTTAGCGGGCAGATAAATTATGACAAGCTTATTCAGCAATTTGGCACTAAGCGAATCGATGATGGGATTAGGGAGAAATTAAAGAGAATTTGTGTGGATCTGCACGTTCTGCTAAAGAGGCAGTTCTTTTTCTCGCACCGGGATCTTGATCTTGTTTTGCAGGATTACGAGCAGAAGAAGGATTTTTTCTTATATACGGGCAGAGGACCAAGTGGAGAGATGCACTTGGGGCATTTAATTCCGATGATATTTACCAAATGGTTGCAGGATAAGTTTAATGTAAATTTATATATTGAAATTACTGACGATGAAAAATTTGTATTTAAACGCGATGCAAAATGGGAGGACGTACAAAAATACGCGAATCAAAATATCCTGGATATTGCGGCAGTGGGTTTTGATCCTGACAAAACGTTTATTTTCAAAGACAGCGAATATATAAAAAATGCCTACCCACTTATGTTAAAGATTGCAAGAAAAATAAACTATTCTACCACTAAGGCAGTATTCGGATTTAATGAGCAAAGTAATATCGGTTTGATGTTTTACCCGGCTTATCAGGCAGTAGTAACGTTTTTTGAAAAGAAGCGTTGTTTGATTCCCTGCGCAATTGACCAAGATCCATATTGGCGGATACAACGAGATATAGCAGAAGATTTAGGATATAACAAAACGGCCGCTATTCATAGTAAATTCTTGCCTCCGTTACAGGGCATTCAAGGTAAGATGAGCAGTTCGCAAGCAGAAACTGCGATATGGTTAAATGATGATGACAAAACAGTTAAAAATAAAATTATGAAATACGCGTTTAGCGGCGGACAGGCAACAATTGAAGATCATAAGAGACTTGGTGGAAGAACCGAAGTTGATGTTGCCTACCAGTGGCTAAGTATTTTGTTTGAAGAAAATAATAAAAAACTAATGCAAATACATGATGATTATGAGTCTGGTAAATTGCTTACTGGCGAGCTTAAACAGATTTTAGTTGATAAAATTAATGCGTTCTTAAAAGAACACCGCGAACAGCGAAAGAAAGCTGAAAAGTTAGTTGACAGATTTATGTATTCTGGAAAACTCGCAAAGGAAATGTGGGGCAAGGTTTTGGTATAGTTGAAAATTTCTGTTGACTACTCGATATATAATCGCATATCGTGATTAGAAACAAACTGAATAGGTTTATATAAGTTATTTTCTAGTTTTAGTTGATGACAGTTATAGATGATTATAAACTTCTTGAAAAGCACGGATTCGAACTAATTCCTTACGGTCTGGCAGTTGGTTTGCAAGATGCGCTGAAGATCGCTAAGAGAATTGGCTATCCGATTGCAATGAAAATTATTTCTCCACAAGCAACACACAAAACAGATGTTGGGGGCGTACGAATTGGAATAAAGAATGAAGAAATGTTAAAATTGGTGCATCGCGAGTTCGAAGAAATCGCAAAATTAAATAAACTGCAGGTAGACGGCATTCTCGTTCAGAAAATGGCTCGACGGGGCATAGAACTAATTGTTGGCGCAAAACGCGACGAACAGTTTGGACAATTAATAATACTCGGACTTGGCGGCATATATGTTGAAATATTCCGAGACATTAGTGCGAGATTATGCCCGATTAACGAACAGGATGTCGATGAGATGATTGAAGAACTCCAGAGTCATCCAATCATAACTGGTACACGAGGTAAAAAGGCAATAAACATCAAAGAGTTGAAGCGGCTGATGCTGAACGTTTGTAGATTCGTAGCTAAAGAGGACATAACGGAGATGGATTTGAACCCAGTAATATTTGATGAAAACGGCGGAGACATTATTGATGTGAGATTTACAAAATAGTTTTGGGGTTAAGACCTTTTACTAAAGGGGATTAAAATGGCAAGTAAACAACAAATTAAAAATTTAAAATATGTGTTCGAACCAAAGAGCATCGCACTTTTTGGTGCTTCGCCGATTGCGAACAAGGTAAGCAACGTCATACTTAAAGCGTTAAAGGAAGGTGGATTCCCAGGCGAGTTGTTTCTCATAAACCCGAAATACCAAGAAGTTGCAAGCATGAAGTGTTATCCGAGGCTAAGCAAGCATATTGACTGCGCTATAATTGCTACGCCGGCGCAGACAGTTGTTGAAATAATTAAACAGTGTGTAAAGTGGAAGGTAAGAGGTATAGTTTTAGTGAGTGCGGGTTTTAGCGAGTCGGGTGAGCAAGGAAAAAGAATAGAAGATGAAATCCGAGATCTTTGTAATAAAAATGAAATCGCGCTTATTGGACCGAATTGTGTTGAAGGAAAAGCAAGGGTTATGATAAAGGAAAATGGGTTGGTTTCAGTCCAAGAGATTGGAACACTAGTTAATAAGTATTTTGAAAAATATCAAAATAAAGTAAAGAGAATTGGTGAAACCTACATCTTGGACCTTATAGAACATGGAATAGAATTATCCACCATTTCAATGAATGGAAATAAAAGCTGCCTTAAAAAAATTAAAAAACTCTTTAAGAGGGTAAATGTTGGGGATATTTACGAGATTGAAATATTTGGTAAAAAGAAGTTTAAATGTAGTGGTGATCACCCATTTTTAGTGAGAGGTGAGTATAGTTGGAGGAAAATCTTGTGTAAAGAACTAAGTGGAACCGAACTGATACCTTGCATAAACAATATAAATTTAGAAGGTCCAGAATTTACTAGATTATACCTAAAAGAAACGATAGAGGAAATTAATGAAGGCGTAAGTGACATTAGGTATTTGAGAAATGGGCAAGTATTTGAAAGAAATGGTACTTCTTGGGTTGAGGCAAGGACGACTCCAAATTTAAAAAACAAAATTGATTGTTTTTATTGGAAACACGGACAGGTTGGAATACCGACTAATTTGGAAATTAATGAAGACCTTTGCAGGTTGTTGGGTTTTTTTATTGCGGATGGAAATTATGGTAGGGGTTATCTAAAAATAGGGTACGTAGAAGGCGGAGATGAAGAAGGAAAATTAAGGGAGAGTATTGTTTCTACGTTTATTCAACTCTGTAATAAAAATTTTGGAAAAACATCAAAATCAAAAGAAATAAAGTTTGGTAGAAAAATTGGTTCTTTTCTTTTTGAAAGGGTCTTTGGAATCCCAAGATATGCAGAAAATAAAACAACTCCAAATTTTATATTTTCAACTAATAGGGGTAACATAGTAGCATTTTTGTCTGGTTTATTATCCGGGGATGGTGGCGTTTATTCTAAAGGCCATAAACAAAGTATCTATTTTTTCACAACTTCTGAAGACTTGCAATATAAAACACTATACCTATTAAACCTGATCGGGATTGAAGCGTATCCATTTACAAAGGCCAGAACAATGTGTTACTTTAAAGGAAAAAAATATTCGGCCCGCAATTTACATGGAATTAGAATTGACTCGGTCCACTACATTAAAAAGTTGTATGCACTGGGTTTCAGATTTCTTTCAGATAAACAAAACAAGAAACTACTGATGATTATTAACAAAGAAAGCAACAAACACCTTCAGGTAACGAGAATGAAGGATGGGGATATAAGCTATAAAAGAATCAAGAGGATTGCAAAATTAGATGAAAAATTAGACGTTTATGATTTTGAAGTAGAAGACACACATAATTTCATAATTAATCAAGTCATAACCTCTAATTGCCTTGGGGTTCATAATCCGGCTACGCGCGTAGATAGCATATTTCTACCGATTTACAAATTAGAACGTCCTAGGCCAGGAAACATTGCTTTTATTACGCAAAGCGGCGCTGTCGGTTCAACAATAATCGATCTTGCTGCGTTTCATGGGATCGGAATATCGAAGTTCGTTTCTTATGGAAATGCAACAGTTATAGATGAAGTGGACCTTTTAGAATACTTGGAAACAGATAAAAAGACAAAGACAATTGTTGCGTATATTGAAGGCGCGAAGCGCGGGCGAGCAATGTTTGAAACAATGAGAAGAATAAACAAGAAGAAGCCGATCGTCGCTTTGAAGGCGGGTAAGTTCAGTAAGAGTGCTGAAGCTGCGAAGAGCCATACTGGAAATATTGCTGGAAGTTATCTTGCTTACAAGGCTGCTTTTAGGCAATGTAAGGTGATCGAGGCAGATGATCTTGGAGAATTATTTGATTTTATGCGAATTTTTTCGCAGCCATTGCCTGTAGGCAATAAAATTGCAATAATAACCAACGGCGGCGGAATGGGCGTGCTTACTGCAGATGCAGTTGAAAAAGAAGGTCTGCCGTTGGCAGAGTATTCACAAAAAACAATTGATGAAGCAAAGAAAATATTGCCTGAATTTGGCAACGTTGGCAATCCACTAGATCTTATTGCTGAGGCTGACGCGGAAAAGTATGCACGGGCAATAGAAATTTTTATGAATGACGAACAAATAGACGCCCTGATTATAATTACACTCTTTCAAACTCCGCCGATGGACGAACGCGTTTTAAATGTGATAGTGAAAGCAAGTGATGAAAGGCGAAAACCAATCGCAGTGGTCAGCCTGGGCGGTGCTTATACAGAAGGCTATCAGAGATTTTTGGACACTTACGGAGTGCCAAGCTATTCGTCACCAAATTCTGCAGTTAGAGCTATGAAAAAATTGATTGGGTATGCTAGTTATAGGAAGAAACTTTAGCTGCTATGTCGGTACGACTTGTTTGGTATGGGTGGGTATAGTTCAAGTATTATTTTTATTAAAAATATAGAGTAAGGACTTTCTGGATTTGTTCTTATGTAACTATAGTTACATAAAATATAAACGATGAACAAAAGAAAAATAAAAAACAAAACATATTACTTGAATTATGGGGACTAGAGTCTGGCCTCTAACTCCAATAAGTAGACATCAAACCTAAGGCCAAACTTTTCTAATATTTCCTTATTGACTTTTCCAAAAATTCCAGCCTTCTTGCCGTCAACAACTACTTCACTACTAATTTCCTTGTCAAAAACTTCATTTTGCTGCCTTTTAATTGAAAATTCATGTCCAAGCTCAGCAAACATCGTCTGCAAGTATCCTCTGGCAGCTGCAAATTCCAAGTTCTTATCCATTATACCAAATGCGAACCGTCTCTTCAATCCAGGCCCATCTTCATAGACGTCACCTATCTCATATAGTTTTTGTGGAAGGCCGCGCATGGCATTCAGGGAAAAGGTTTCTAGCATACTAATAACTAAATTGGGTCGCAAAACAGTATAATCTTCAGTCGCAGGATTCATTATCTCCTTCAATCTATCTCCAGCGCTTACTATATTTACCTTTTGCTTATTAGTTAATATAAAATTCTTCAATTCTACGAATCCCATATTTCTCATTATTTCATCTAATTTACTGTAATCATCCAATACTTCGCCTTTTGAAAAGAAATTAGGTAAAGAAGTCTTGAAATTGTTATATCCATGAGCAATTGCCACGTCTTCCACAATATCGATAAAATGCATCACATCGTTTCGATAAGGCGGAATTAACACCTGATCGCCCTTTACTCCATAACCCATTCTCTTAAGATATTGCACCACCTTGGGTTTATCAAATTTTGTTCCCAGTATTTTATTTAAGAAAACCAAGTCTAGTTTCATTTTTCTTTCTTTCATATCAAGCGAGCGGAATTTTCTGTCCGAATAATTCATCTCCACAGAATAGGCCATGCCGCCCATGTCTATCAGTGTGCATATCACAATATTCATTGCCTGGTCTATCGTGTTCATGTCATTACCAGTTACTTCTATAAAAACACTATCCGTATTCTCGTCAATTTTACCCAGCTCTTCAGAGTTCACGATTGGTATCAACACGAGAACTTTTCCGTTAGAATCAATATATAGCGGGTACTTGTCGAATTTTTTTATCATATCTCCGTTTTCAATTCCTTTCGGGTGTTTCTCAAGAATCTCGTTCGCGTCTGCGATCTTCGGGTAGTTTAATGGCTTATAAACGATCTTGCTAGGTTCCATCGTCGTATATTTTATCGGGAACTTCAGTTTTTTCAATTCAAAAAAACCCATCCCAAATTTTCTTGTTTTTCTGCCTAAAGTAAGCATCATCTTTTCCTGCAACTGAATAAGGTCATCTATTCTTCCCTGAT
>JAHFGR010000079.1 GCA_023247345.1 Microcaldota archaeon
CTTTATGAAATTAGTAGCTTTATAAATATTCTAAGTTTAAATCAATTTATGATAATTGTTTTAACAACAGTTGCAAAGCTAAGCGATGCAGAAAAGCTAGCAAAACTGCTAGTTAAGAATAAACTTGCAGCTTGCATAAACATAATAAAAATAGAAAAATCCATTTTCCAGTGGAAAGGAAAAATTGATGAAACGCCAGAATTCTTACTTCTGATTAAAACTGTTTCTCCTTATAAAAAACTTGAAAATTTCATTAGAAAGTATCATCCTTATATGCTGCCGGAAATTATTCGCTTAAAAGTCCATGGCGGGTTAAAAGAATACTTGAATTGGATCGCTAATCCTCGATAGTTTTCTGCTTGTTTAAACTTTTGACAACTCGTTGTCAAACTTCCTGATTGTCGCGGCGCGCGACAATAGGCACGATTGTTTTCAGCTGAAAACAATGTGCATCAACATCTTTTTCTGATGTTGATTGTATCTTGTCGCTTTGCAACAAGCTTGTGTCAGCATTTTTCTGCCCTGCTGACAATCCTTTTATCGTTCCGCTAGCTTTTTTCGCAATTACTCTAGCCTTTTTTCCATTTAATTGGTTAATTAGCGCTAAAAAACCTAGAACTTCGCCATAAAAATCGCGATTGCATCGAAGCAAGGCATTTTTCTTATCAACATCATACTCAACAAACTTCAATGCAACAAAAGAAAGTAAATATTCTCCAAAAAATTTCAGAGCTTCATTGTAAATTCCCCGTTTTAGCTCATTTTCGCCTGTGCTTTCATTACTCGCAAATTTTACCTCGCATAAAATATACCTTTTTTTCAATGCTGATGCTTTGACCATAAATTTAAATATATTCGTTACTATTTTTATTAATATGGAACGAGTTTTAATTTTATCCGGAAGCGAGAGTGATAAGCCTATTGTTGATAAGATTATACAAGTGCTTAATGCTTTTGGTGTTGAACATCGCTATGAAGTTGCGAGTGCGCATAGAAATCCTGATAAAGTAGATATGTTAGTGAAAAACAGTACAGCAGATGTCTTTATTGGTGTGGCTGGTGTAAGCGCAGCTTTACCAGGTGTAATAGCTGCAAGAACTACGAAGCCAGTTATCGGAGTTCCAGTAAACGCAGCACTTAATGGGTTGGATTCGTTGCTTAGCATTGCGCAGATGCCCTCGAATGTACCTGTTGCTTGCGTTGGTATAGATAATGGAAAAAATGCAGGCGTGCTGGCAGTCGAAATCCTTGCTTTAAAAGATTCTGAACTAGCTAGAAAATTGCACGAATTTAAGGAAAGTCTAAAAAAATAATTTTTATAGGTTCTATAAATGGCGTTACTAATTCGAAAGGCAAAAGTAAGCGATATTAAATTTCTTGTATCTCTTGCAAAAGAGTTAATGGATCATAATAGGCAATTAGCTAGAAATGATATAACCCGATCAGAACTTTTACAACCAGTGGACAATGTTTCCTCTTTATGGCGAAGATGGGCTTTAAAATCGATAAAATCGTCTAATGGTTTAGTTCTTGTAGCAGAGAGCAATGGCGAAATTATTGGTTATTCTATTAATCTTATAAAAGAAAATGTTAAAGTCCATAAAATCAGAAAGATCGGGCATGTGAGCGACCTCTATGTTTCACAAGGCTACCGTAACAAAGGAATAGCAACAAAATTCATGAAAGAAGCGCTTAAATGGTTCAAGAAGAAAGGACTGAAATATTTATCAATTGCAGTACATGCGAAAAATACGAAAGCGCATAAGATTTATAAAAGATGGGGATTTTTTGATTACCATACCGAGATGCGGAGGAAAATATAAGAGGCAAACTGTTTCTATGAATCCAGTAAGAAAAACCAATATTTTTAATACTTTTTGTTGATAGTAATACACGTGATATAAATGGTTTATGTAACAAAAGTAACTAAGAAAGGGCAGACATCTATACCTCAGGATTTTAGAGAAGAATTTGGGATAGAAGAGGGGGACCAAGTCGAATGGTACAAGGAGGGGCATAGAATGGTAGTGGAACCAAAAAGACTAGTAAAAAACCCATTAGAAGAATTGAAAAAACTAAGATTCAAAAGTAAAAAGAGTTCTGTTGAACTAGCCCAAGAAGCAGAAGATGAATTCTGGTAAAGGTTTTGATAAAATGGTATTTATTGATACTAATGTATTTATCGCTTATTTGGAAGAAGGAGACCTTTTTCAAAAAGATGCAGAAAAATTTTTTTTAAAGCTTGAAGGTGCTTCTCTAGTTGCCACTGCCAGTTCTGTAAGTCTTATGGAATTAGTATATGTTCTTAAAAAACATAAGAAAACAAATAAAGAAATAAGTAAAATAATTCATTTAATTTTTTCCATTGAGAATTTAAAATTTTTACCAATAACCGCCGATCTTATTAAGGAAGCGTCTGATTTTATAGAGTCGTATAACCTTGGACTTAGCGATGCGATAGTTATTGCAACACTTAGTAGGCTTAGCATAAGTGATATAGTAAGCGAAGACTCTGATTTCGACAAAGTGCCTTTTATAAAGAGACTTCACATTCGTGATATTATATGAAAAAACCAGAATTCCATTTTCCGCCTATTTTTAAAAAGCTAAAGCGCGGTGGTCCAGCGATAATCTTGCCAAAGGATAGCGGAACTATTATTGCATACGCAGGAATAACTCGAGATAGCGTTGTTGTTGAGGCAGGCGCTGGCACAGGTTTTCTAACTGTTGCGCTCGCGAATGTTGCGAAAGAGCTAATCAGCTATGAGTTTAAGGAAGAATTCGCAAAACTCGCAAGTGATAATGTTAATCGAGCAGGTTTATCGAATGTCAAAATTAAGCATGCAGATATTACGCTTAGGATAGAAGAAAAAGATGTTGATGCCATCGTGCTTGACATGCAGCATGCAGAGAAAGCAGTAAAATTAGCTTATGACGCTTTGAAAAAAGACTGCTATTGCGTTGGTTATTTGCCGAATATCGAACAGGCAAAGGATTTCTATCTCGAATGCATCAAATATTTTAGCGAGGTGTTTATGCTTGAAAGCATTGTGCGCGATTTCGAAGTTCGGGATTTTGGCGTAAGACCAAAACACTGGGGATTGACGCATAGTGCTTATTTAGTCTTTGCTAGAAAATAATCCTTGTTTTTCTACATTAGTTTTATCCCTATTAACGCCATCTATATCTTCAATAATTGCCCCTGCAAATTTTCTTTTTTGTTCTAAATCTGCAGCTGGATCTCCAAAAGAAGGCCAGTCAATTCCTTTTGCCATTTGATCTCTTAACTCTTGCCTCTTTCCAGTTCTTGCTCTTTCGTTTAAATTTGGATCCATTAATGCGGGGTGATCCTCAAGTTGTCTATCTATCATTCGATTAGCTAGAACAGATTGTTCCAACATTCCCTGGACTCTCCTTTTTCCTATTCCAGTTTCTGGTTTATCTAATTCCTTTACCTGTTTTTGTAATTCGTCCTTTACTTTTTTTAAGTAATCAACTTCTCCTAACTCTTTTAAACAATACATCGCCATTCTTCTTATTTTTGTATTGACATCATAAACTAAAATTTTTAGTGGGTCATTTTCTTTTCTATCCTCTAGATTTTGCATCGCAGACAATCGAGTATCTATCGGCATTTTAGTATCAAAAGCAACTTTAACAAAATATTCTGTAGTTAACTGAGGTCTTACCGAGAGGTCTATTTTTCTCTTAGGTTTTTCATCTTCTTCCTTAAATACTCCATTTCCCATTATACCATAGTATAGTTATCGATTTTTAAAAACTTGTTTCCATTTTCTTTCTACCTAACTGACTAGTTTTTCGCAATGAATCAGTTTTGAATGAATAGTTTTGGTCCACCTTTTATCTAAAAGGTGGGAAGCAGGGGTGGCGGAGCGGTCAAACGCGGCAGTTTAATAGCCGAAACTCAAGATCAGAACGTTCTATTCTCGAATGTGAGATTAGAAATCTGTTGGCCTAGCGCCTACACAGGTTCAAAGCCATAGCCCCTTTCTTTAGAAGAAAGGGGCTGAGGTATTCACCCCCAAAATGGGTGGATGGCTTTAAACGGTTATCTTTTTGAATACCGTTTTTGGACGAATCCTTTTTGGCAATAGAAAAACATTTGATGTTAAAAAGGATTCAACTGACATTCCTGTCCCCTGCAAATTCTTTTTGAATTGAAGGATTCTTATCCACGGGGAAGTGGACCTGCAATTTACTTACATAACGCCGTCGTCTAACGAACTTAATGATAGCCAACTAGGTTGGCTGGTTGTGTCTTCTAGTTGCTTTGGGTACAGTATTTATTAACCTAATCCTCGAATAGGAAACATGTATTTGAATATACACGACACAAGATCTGGGAGGATTGTGGCCATTTGCGACGAGAATTTAATAGGCAAGACATTTCTCGAAGGTGAGGCAGTCTTAGATCTAAAAAAGCATAGTGGTTTCTATAAAGGCAAAAAAGCAAGTAAAGACGAGGTAGTAACTGCTTTGAAGTCATTTACTTCAGCAAATCTCGTTGGCCAAGAATCAATAAGTGTTGCTATCAGTATGGGAATCATATCAGAGGATAATATTCAATATATCGAAGAGATACCACACGTACAGATATACAATATTTGAGCTGTAGGCTGTAAGCCATAGGCCATAAACTATAAGCCATAAGGTATAAGATCGAGGTGAAATGTATGAAGTCAATAACCGTTTTAGCAGATGATCGTGTTGGTTTACTAGCAGATATTTCATATCTTTTAGGAAAAGCAAAAATCAATATCGAGTCAATCAGTGTTGATGTTGTTGCGAAAAAGGCAGTCATAAGTCTAACTCTAAAGGATGCAGACAAAGCTAAGGTCGTGCTTGAGAATGCTGGCTTTAAAGTTAGCGAATCAAATTCTATCGTAGTAAAATTAGTTGATAAACCAGGTGAGTTAAGCAGAATAACTGCGATACTAGCAGAAGATGGCATAAATATAGAGAATGCGCATATAGTTTCTAGAGATGGAAGTAACACTATCCTTTCTATAATCGTTGATAAACCTAAGAAAGCGCTGAAGGTCTTGGACGAGTTTCTGCTTAACAAAGAGCAGAATTAAATCTCTAGCTCTAATTCTATTTCCTTTTCTTTTTTATTTACTTTTAATTTTAGTTTTTCTTCTAGCTCATTTATATTAGTTATTTTTGCTAGCTCTAGTAGCTTATTGATTTTATCATAATTTTCGTAAATATAATCCCCAACTTTCTTCTTCTCCTTTTCTTCGTCTTTTAATGTTTCCAATCTTTTTAATTGTTCCTCTAGTCTGCGTTTTAATTTTTCGACTTTTTCATTCTTTTCTTCTTTATTTACAAAATAAAATTCGTCTATTGCTTTACTTAGCGCGTCGAACTCGCTGTGCTCCATATCACCGTATCCAGAGAATTCTGTTAATCCAAAGTCAATTATTTTACCCTTGTCGTAAAATCCATATGCATTTTTGGAGTTCTTTATCTTCTCATATTCTATTTCTAGTTTTTCTATCTCTTCTTTTGATAAAGAACCAGTACGCTTTTTTTCTTCAATGTCAGATCTTGCTAGGATTTCTAATACGTATTCTTTTCCAAGTGGCAATTGCATCAAAGCTACTACAACGTACTTTTCAGTGTTCGTTTCCAAAGCTTCTTTCAAGTTTTTAATATTCGATTTCGGAAATTTGTATTGTTCGCCGCGCGCAATTTTCCTATCGCTCCATTCTTCTTGGTGTTGTGAAGCAATTGTTTTTTCATCTTCAATAAGGACAATGTTGCCGTTAGCAAACATCTCGAAAATCAGTTTTTTAGTTCCAAAGTCAAATACAAGTACTCTATCGCCATTATGCTGATAAATATCTTTAAGGCGCGCATTTTCCAGTTCCTTTCTAAGGTTTTTTGCAAATCCCGAAACTTCTTCGCTTTGTTCTATATATTTCGTAATATGCATCCGCTTACCGGGCTCACAAATTACGTCTACACCGCCAATTCTAATCCGCAACTTATTTTCGCCTATCGAATATACATTCTCAACATACTTGCCAATCAGTTGTCCAAGTTCTTTTATTACGAACGTGTATTCAATGTTAGTCATTTTTCGCATATTCTCATTTATATACTGTAATAATAAATAGATATCGCAGTGTTGATAATAAGTCCAACTAGCGAGTTTATAGCTACAAACATTAGAGTTGCT
>JAHFGR010000080.1 GCA_023247345.1 Microcaldota archaeon
GATCTGGTTCTCTGATATAACCATATTCTTCTTCGTATTCTTTTTTACGCAATAGAATGGTTGTTCCGGTTTCTTCTGAATAAACACGCGTTTCTCTCTCTGCTTTTTTTCCCTGGGCCTTTAAAAATAACTGCCTGTTTAATTCGGCTTTAAGAGATTGTTCTAGCGCATCGCTTCCGGATATATTCTTTAACTCAACTCGATTGCCGCCATCAATACTTATATTCGCATCAGTACGCATAACACCATCCTGATTTGGATTAATAAGTCCGAGGTAGCTGAGCAAGTGGAACAGCTTTTTTACATAAATAACTGCTTCGTCGATAGTTTCAAAATCTGGTTCAGTAACTGCCTCGCACAAGGGCAGCCCACTCCTATTATAATCAATAAGTACTTGTTGCGCAGTGCCTATATGCCCTCCAACGTATTCTATTTTTCCCGGGTCCTCCTCGATATGCGCGCGGGTTATATTAATTGTTTTTTTTCTGCCATTTATATCGATTGAGAATTGCCCCTTAACCGCGAGCGGTTCATCGTACTGAGTAATCTGAAAACCTTTTGGAAGATCGGGATAGAAATAAATTTTACGCGCAAAACGCGAGTACTCGTTTATTCTGCAATTTAGCAAATTTGCCAAGGATATGGATTTTCGCAATGCTTCTTCATTTAATGTAGGTTTTGAACCTGGAAAACCTAAACAAATCTCACATGTATTTTCATTTGGCTGTGATTTGGCAGAGTTAGTACTACAACTGCAAAATAGCTTGCTATTGGTGTTTAATTGAATGTGGCTTTCCAAGCCGATCATTATTTTTGCATTTGTTCCTATCATCTAATCAAACCTAATTTAGATTCGGACTCTTTTCCAAACCTGAATAGTGTGTCTTCTTCCCATGAATTGCACATAATCTGCAAACCAACCGGCATATTATTTACTTTGCCAATTGGAATTGAAAGATGCGGGATGCATGCGAGATTTGGCGGAATGGTACAACTGTCTAATGCATAAACTTCAATTGGCTTTAATTTTGCTATCTCTTCAAAGCGCGGCGCAATGATGGGCATTGACGGAGTTGCGAGCACGTCAAATCGCTTAAAGAGCAGATTAAACTCTTCATTAATTTTCTCCCGAACTCTTAATGCCTTTATATAATATTTTTCCTTATACCCGGCAGTTCTTACAAATGTTCCAAGAATTATCCTTCTCTTTTCCTCATCAGAAAAATATTTTGATCTTATTTTTGAGAAATGCTCGCTAAAACTGCCGGTAATTTCTTCTTGTGCACCATAACGCATGCCATAGTAGCGCGCTAGATTAGAACTTGCTTCTGCAGTTGCGATTATGTAATAGCTTGCTACTGAGTAATCTATTAAAGGAAAGGAAATTTCTTCATATTCCAACCCGAGCTCATAAATAGATTGCCAAAAAACTTTCTTTATTTTTTCATCGACATTATTTAGCATTTCTTTTATTATTCCTATTTTCTTAACCTTCTTGACAGTTTTAGTTTCTTGATGCTGACTTGTTTCATCTTTTTTATCTTCGCCAAAAATAACACCAGCTAAAAGCTCTGCTTCTTCGACATTTTTTCCCATCGTACCGATTTTATCTAAACTATTCGCATAATCGATCAAACCATAACGCGAAACTCTGCCGTATGTTGGCGTAAACCCTACTACCCCGCAAAATGCTGCTGGCGCAGTTATGCTTCCGCCAGTTGATTCTGCTAACGCAATGTGGTTTGCAGAATTTGAAAAGGAAAATGTTGCAACGCCTGCGCCTCCGCTGCTGCCACCTGCTGCGCGCTGCAAATCGTGCGGATTGTGCGGCACTGGCAAACCATGTCCAACATTAGTACAGAATGTTCCGAAACCAAAGTGATCCATTGCTGTTTTGCCGATTACTATGCCGCCTTCTTGTTCGATTTTTTCGATCACACTAGCATTGAAGGGCGGGATGTAATTCGTAAGTATGGCGCTTCCTGCAGTAGTTCTAATACCTTTAGTGCATATAGCATCTTTTACTGAGATAACTTTGCCATAGAGCGCACCTTTATTCTTTTGGCTGATAAGTTTTTTCGCTCTGCTACGTGCATTGTCGCCGCAAATAGTAATAAAACAGTTTAATTTTTTGTTTATTTTTTCAGCTTCTTCAATAGCTTTATCTACAGATTCGATTAAACTCATAGAAATCAACTAATCAACCAGTTTTGGACCAATAAATTTCCTGTTTTTCAAAAATTTAGAATTAGAAAACGGATCGATATTGCATTTTTCTATTTTGTCTTTGCGAAATTTGCGCTCGATTGCGAGTTTGGGCTCTTTGGGATAAACGTTAAATTCATCTATCTTGCAAAAAACCTTGAGCACTTCATCAATCTCACTAACTAATCGCTCTTCTTCTTGCTGAGACAGTTGAATTCTGGCTATCTTTGCAGCCTTTTTTAATGATTCAGTGTTGCTCATAATTATCCAAACCGACCAAATCCGAATTAAATTTTAATATATAGCGTGGGATATTTAAATTATTTTGCGCTATTTCAAGCATAAATCTGTGTTCAATTCTTGTGCGTAGTTCGTATTCATAATCCTTCTTACAAACTGGATTATATCAGTTGTATTCTGTTCGTGCGGCCCACTTTTTTTAGCCAAACCAAGGGCGTACATTAATTTTTGAACTGCCAACTGTATGGTCATATCTGCTCCGGATATTGCCCCTAATTTTATTGGTTTATATCCAACTTCGTATGTCGATCTGGCATTAGCACCTTTTAAAGCTTGTCCGACGATTACAACAGGTTTACCCATGTCACGGGCTCGTTTTATTCCATCATAATAAAGGGGAATCATTTGGGGGATATTCCCAGGACCGAATCCAACGATTACAATTCCGTGAATCTCTTTATTATCAACTGCCCAGCTAAATGCGCTTGTAGTAGCTCCGGAAACCAGATATATCGGTTGAACGTTAGTATCGAAATCAGTAAATAACAATGGATCACCTTCAAATCTTCTTATTCGATGGCCTTGCGGTTCTATAGTTACACCGATTTTGCCTACAGGCGGCACGCGAAATGAACGGAAAACATCGTCACCATAATCATCTAATTTAACTGCCCTTGGTCCGCGAAGCACTTCAGTACCGTTCATGATTACTACTTCTCCGAAATCTTGAGTTGCAACTTCTATTGCCGCAAGCGCTTTGTTGGTTGCATCTGTCCTATATTCAAAAATGGATTTTTGCGCGCTAAGTATAACTACTGGTTTTCCTAATTTCTGGATCATAAATGTAAGTGCACATGCGGTTTCTACTGCTGAATCAGTGCCTTGCGCCACCACAAAACCATCAAAATCATTCGCGTGTTTGTATA
Organism: Microcaldota archaeon; assembly: GCA_023247345.1. Lineage (GTDB taxonomy): Archaea > Micrarchaeota > Micrarchaeia > Anstonellales > Bilamarchaeaceae > JAGVWJ01. The sequence goes on from JAHFGR010000080.1 coordinate 3,372, forward strand.
TTGCTCTAGCAATTTTTATTCTGTCAGAAGTTTGCATATCTGTGCTGTCGATAGCCCTAAATGTTTCTACTTCCAATCTTGCGATACTTGAAACCCCCCTTATCCTGGCAAAAACACTCCTGCCATTAACCGGTTCCAAATAATCCTTTCCTTTGAGTTTTTTTTGAACAAGGCTACCGCCTTTCTCTATAGCTAGAATCCTTGGTTTTTGCATGTGTCGTCACTTTTTTCTCATTCTCTTTTCAATCTACTCTTACCTTCATGTCAATTTGTGATTAATAGTGTGAAATTATATGTGCATATTCCCTTATATATTTTATCCTGAAAAAACCGACAAAATGAACAAAAATGATAGGTTTATAAGCTTAAAGCTGACATAATGTAATAAAGTGTGTCTATGGTAGACGAGAAGGACCAGTTAATTTTGGAAGAGTTATTGCAAAATGCGAGGGTTTCGACTATTGAAATTTCGAAAAATACCAAAATACCTAGAGTGACAGTACATGAAAGAATTAAGAAATTAGTAAAGAATGAGATTATAAAAAAATTTACAATTGTTCAGAACTACAAAAAACTAGGTAAAGAGACAACTGCATTCGTTCTCATTTCATATTCGCCTAATAAGTTGTTGCAACGCGAAGTTGCGCTGAAAATAGCAAAAGTACCTGATGTTTATGAAATTCATCTCATAGCCGGAGAATGGGACATGATAGCAAAGGTAAGAGGTAAGAATCTTGAAAATATTGGAAGTTTGGTTTTAGAAAAAATAAGAAGTATAGAAGGAGTAGCAAAAACATTTACCCTAGGCTGCTTCGAAACGATTAAGGAAGATTTATAAAGATTAAAAGAATGGGATTTAAGAGGTGGGGATATGAAAATTTTAATTTTAACTTTTGTATTGATGCTACTCGTGGCAGGATGTACTCAAGGACAAACACAAAAGCCAGCAGAAAAAACTGGAGAGAAAATGGAAGAAAAGAAACCAGAAGAGAAAAAAGATGTAATGACTAAAAAAGAAAAACCAGACTTTTGGATAGATTCTCCATTAGAAGGAGATAAGTTAAGCCCAGGTGACGTTACAGTGTCACTAGGGGTTAAAAATTTCAAAATTGGAACTCCAGAAACAGCAAATAAAGAAAATGAAGGGCACTTTCATCTATTCTTAGATAATGGGACTTACATGCCATGCGCATCTACAACCTGTACAGTCAATGTCGGAGCCGGAGAACATACAATAAAGGTTACAGTGCAAAACAATGACCATTCAGATTATGCAGGAACGCAAGCAAAAACAGTTACATTTACAGTTAGTGAGACTGCAAGCTTTGATATACTGTTTCCAAAAGAAAATGGAGCTGCAAAGCCAGGCACAGTTAAGGTAGAACTAATGCCTAAAAATTTCAAAGTAGTGGCGCCATCGACAACAAACAATGCAGGTGAAGGGCATTTTCATCTGTTCTTAGACAATGGGGCATACATACAATGTGCGTCTACTGAATGTAATGTGCAAGGAGTAACACCAGGATCGCATACAATAAAAGTAGAAATACACAATAATGACCATTCAATATATGGAGCTATAAAAACAGTTAGATTTGTAGCAAACTAATTTTTTCTTTTTTTATTTTTAATTTTTTTCTGGGGTTTATAGGTTTCTATTCCTCTTCGGCGAATTTCTTTATCGCTTCAAAATTTTCAACAATCAGTTTGGCCTTTGTTTTGCCAAAACTGAATGGATAGGTATCCTCCTCGCTTCTTTTTAAGACGATAAGCTTGTTTCCTTTATATTCACTAAATTCAACTGCCAAAAAATCACCTGTTAAAATTGTAGATATATAAAAAATAAAAACGCCCGGGGGATCCGATTGACCTCCCGGTCAATTCTCCCCTCTTCTAAGAAAAACTTACGCCCCGGGGATGACTCGAACATCCGACCCCCTGATTGCCATTGGTTTTGAGTTTCCAGTTTTCAGTCTTGTTAAAAACCCCAAGACCCAAAACTCCAGACTCAAGACACTTAACAGTCAGGTGCTCTACCTTCAAGCTTTTAGGAAAAGCTTTGACGATTAGTCGTCAAAATTTGTCAAAGTTTTTTTGCCACTTTGACAAAGCTTGACCAAAACTCACAATTCAAGCTGATTCCTACAAGATACTGAGCTACCGAGGCATGAAATCAAATAGACTTCAGATATCATTTTATTTTATGAACATCATTTTCTTAAATATACTGTTTTTAATCATTATGGGGTGTAGAGGAAAAAATGCAAAGATTCAAGAAAGCAATAGCACTATTGTTTTTAATATTCTTTATCGTTTACTCAGCTGTATCCGTATTCATAAAGAAGTACGATCCTCTTGTAAGAGAGAAAAGTTTTGACGATTACAATGTAAACTTCATAATTGACAAAGAACCGATAGTAAATGAAACGATGAACTTTGGATATTATTTTGAATATCTTAACAAGACAGTAGCGAATGACATATTTTATAAGTTTGGAGAAGAAATTGAAATTAAAAGTAACAATATCAAAGTTAGCGACCCAAGGGATTTTGTTGTTTATTTTAAGAGAAAACCTAAGAATGACATAACTAAAACTTTAGGTTATACATTTAAGGAGCCTGGACTTCATACGATAATAAGCAGATTTGAACATGATAACAAAACAATAACGACCGAATTCTTGGTAAATGTAAAAACAACACAGGAAGTAGAAGAGCAGAAGCTTAAGGGTTCGCTTATTACTGTGATTTCATTTTTACTTGTTGCGATATTTGCGATTTATTT
>JAHFGR010000081.1:0-5521 GCA_023247345.1 Microcaldota archaeon
TCCAGCCATTAATTTCATGTCTATATAAGTGTTAAGGTGTGTTTATAAACATTTCTCTTCATAGAATATTGTATGCAAGGACCAAAAGGTACCAGGTTGATGTTTTCGCTGCCTCCAGCAGATGCAGCTAAAGCAGACAGAACAAGGCTATTTGGCGCTAGGATGACACAGATAATGACTAGGAATAAGCCAGCACCAGATCGTGCAATACCAGTTGCGGATCCGGTTTATACTGGAAGAGTAATTCGGGTTAAAAGCAAGGGCGACATACAACAAGTTTACCAAATAGGTGAGCAAATAGGAGAAGGTGGTTTAGCTTATGTTTACAAAGGTACGCGAGTCGGTGATAGAGAAGAGGTAGCAATAAAGATACTCAAACTTGACGTACAAGAAGAGAGAGTAAAGGAACGCTTTTTAGCAGAAGGATTCTTTTTAACGCAATTTGACCATCCGAATATATTGAAATGCTATGGCGCGCTAAAGCAGGATAACACGGTTTATTTGATTATCGAATTACTCAAGGGGGATACGTTAACAAATATTTTAAGACAGATTAAACTATCTGTTCAAGATGCGGTTGCAGTTACTCTGCTTATAATCGACGGATTGGAAGAAGCCCATTCTGCTGGCGTTGTTCACCGCGATTTAAAGCCGGAAAATATTTTCGTATGCGAAGACGGCACGCTGAAAATAATCGATTTCGGAGTTTCGAGAGTTGAAGGCGGGACGGGTTTTGGATTTACTGCAAAAGGCACTACACTTGGTACGGCCGAGTATATGGCGCCAGAGCAAATATCTGATTCGAATGTCGATGCAAGAGCTGACATATATTCCTTGGGAATAATACTGTACGAAATGCTTGCGGGTGCAGTGCCATTTACAAATGAAAATAGAGATGAACAAACAAGAATTATGGCTATAATGATGAGACATTTAAACGAAAAACCAAAACCAATTAAAGATGCTAACCAGCGCGTTTCAGAACAACTTGAAAGTTTAGTTTCCAAATTATTAGCCAAAAACAAGGATGAAAGATATCGGACAGCTATAGAAGTTAAGGAAGACTTGGAGCGCTTGCGGGATAACGGATTGCTAGAAGCTGAGCCAAGCAAAGCAAGAGGACTGTTAGCTAGGTTATTTGCAGTGGGATCAGGAAAAGGACGTGAATAAAATGGCAACTCCTCCTCAGGGTAGTAGAGTCGATGTATACGGACCAACGCAAGTGGGATCAACACCACCAACTATGGCAGCAATAAGATCAGCCGCACCATTAGTAGATGGACTAACTGCACTAGGAATTATAGGAAAAGAAGTTAATGGTTATAAAATTACAAGAGAACTAGGCAAGGAAAACGGAGTATATCTGGCAGTATCTGCTGATGGAAGAAAAGAAGTAGCAATAAAAATAATTGGAACAGAAGAAGCGAAGAGACTTGGAGAAGGGATTGAAGCAAGGCTTGGGAAAGAAGCGACAATAATTTTAGCGCACATGGGACTTGTAAAAATTACAAATATTCAAACAATAGATGGCAATTACGTAGCGATAACTGCGGATTTTGTTAATGCACAGAGGCTCCAGGACTTTACGAGATCTGGAAAGGTAACTGAAGATAGTGTTGTCTTTGCCACAACACAAACAGTTAATTTGCTCTTAGATGCAGAAAGATTAATTGGCACAAATGTAACCGGTTTCGTTATCAGGGAACTTATCGGCATGGGCGGAATGGGTTTTATATACTCAGCAACGAATCCAACAACCGAACAAAAAGTTGCGATAAAGGTTCTTAAGTTATTGCCCAGTGTAAGCACTGCAGAGCTTGGAAAACGCTTCGAACAAGAAGCCAGGGCGCTCGCATTGCTAGCTGATCATCCGAACATAGTTGCGATTAATAATTTTCCAATACTGTCATCTGGCGAACCAGCATTAGTTATGAATTTTGTTGAGGGTAAGAATCTGGCAGACATAATCACAGACAGAAGACTGACAAAAAGAGAAGTGTTCGAGATATTTAAACAAGTATTCGATGCCTTAGAATATGCACACTCGAAAGGAGTATTGCATAGGGATATGAAGCCGGCAAATATTATTGTAAAAGAGAATGGGGCATTGCACGCAAAGGTAGCTGATTTTGGAATAGCGAGAATGCAGGCTGATGCAACTGATCACAGATTAACGCAAACTGGTGCAGTTATGGGAACACCAGATTATATGCCTCCTGAGCTAATACTTGGTAGGGAAGCGACTGCTGCTTCTGACGTTTATTCGCTTGCCGCAACTATATTCGAAGCATTAACTGGCAGAAAATTATTTGGTGACGATCCTCGCGCTGGACATCTTACAAAAAAACCACCGCATTTATTGGAGATGGGAGTTAGCTCTGGCAGATTATTGGATGAGATATTACAACGCGCATTGGACAAGAATACTCAAAAAAGATTTAAAACTATGACAGATTTCAAAAGAGACTTTGAAATTGCAATGGGACAAGAATTAGGCGAATTAGGACCAAATCCTAGATCGCCACAAAAACTAAAAAAACCAGAAATAAAGGTTCTTAGATTAGCTAAAGGAATATTTAGAATAGTAATTGTTAAGCCACTTGGAATAGCTGTAAGGGTATTGGTTATATCATCAATTTTAGTAGCAGCATCTGCATTTTCATTGAATAAAGGGTGGATAAAAAAAGAATGGGTACCGAATGTTTCTGCTCCTTATATTGGCAATGTAAGAGAAAGATTAACATGGCTAAGTGGAACTAACATTAAAGATTTCGAAGCTTTAAAATTAGAAGTAAGGGCTTCAGACGAGCACAAAACGAACGCGCTTGCTGAGGAATACCAAGAAGCAGTTGCTGCTTTTAGAAAATTCGTTAGCCAAAAAAGTGTTATGGGCAGATATGGGGAGCTTAAAGCTAACGACGATACTCTCAATGTAGTAAAAACTTCATCAGGAGAAATAGAAGACCATGATGTTCGCGCTGCAGTAGAAAGAGATGGAGTTTATTATAGACCGTCGATAAAAATATATGGCAGAGCAGTCTTCGATGCTACAATATTCTTAACAACTGATGATAAGAGAAAATATAATCAAGCAATAGGCTTATTTTTATTAGAAGGAAATCTTATTAGCCATGAAGACGCGATAGAGTTAGCAAAAAGATTTTCAGCATATGCGATAAAGAGATAAATTGAATATTTCAATCCAGTAAATTGTTAATATTATTATTTCTTATCAAGCGCAACATTATCCGATTTCATACCGAGACAATTTGGGTCATCGCTCGATACAGTTCCTTCTAAGCGATTACCTGAAGTTAAACTAAGTTTCCACACGTCATCGCCAACATCTGTTAATGTTAATCCAGACGATTCGATATTTCCGGTTATTTCAGACTCACCCGGCACTACGGAGGATAATGTTGGGCACCCACCTCCATTAGAATTCGAAAGCTCTTGCGCATCAAATAATTCTGTGTTGAAGTATAACATTCCTTCAACTTTATTATCATCTTTTTGCGTTAATTCAATAGTAATTGCACCTGGCTTTCCAACATATCTGCAGCTTGCAGTGCTCGGGCAATTATTGGTAAAGGTAAGCGTACCGGCCCATGCACCTGACCATGTTTCTGCAACTGTTTTTTCCTCTGGTTTAACTAACTTGCAGCTATGGCTGGCATAATCCCACACTAAACATTCTCTTCCTGTTTCCTCATCTACTTTCGGATCGATTATCTTATATCCGCCATCAGCCGATGCATCTTTTACTTTGTATTTTAATCCCATATCTTGAGTACAGCCGCCTGAAACATGTTTGGCGTTCCATTCAAAATGCCATGGTTCACTGTCTAATCTGCAGAATCCTTTTGCGATCATTGCATTTGTCAGCTCTTCTTCGCAAGACACGTTTACTATTCGCCCTCTGGTTCCTTCGCACCACATATCAACTGCCACGTTAGAAGTATGCGCGCAATTCTCTGGTTTGCCATTGGCAACAAGAATATCTATTACTTTATTTCTGTCAGATATATCTACGTTTTTCAATGCACCTTTTGGCACATAACCACCATTTTCATCTCTAGAAAATAACGCGCTTTTTGTAATATCGCAAACAGGATCGCTACATATTCTGTCTTCTGTTGCCAGGCATTTATCATAAAATATTGAAGCCTGCGTGTTCAAACTTCTGCTTGCATCTGTAATTATTATTTTCTTTCCGGTTTTCTCGCGAAGAGTTTTCGCAACATCTTCAAATTCTGATAGTATGTCTTTTGAAACTTGATTATTATTAGTTGCCACAATAAAGTTATCTGAATCTTGCAAAGTTGCTAGTCCATTATCTCCTGAAGTAGGTTGCGGATTAGGCTGTGGTTGTGGAGACTGTGGTTGCTGGACAGGCACTGTTGAAGTTTTTTCTTTGGCTTGCTGATCACCAGTGCAACCTGCAAATATTATAAATGCGATAAAAAGTACAAAAAACTTCATAACAGTAATAAAAAGTTAAAGATTAAAAAGTTATTTAAATCAAGAGAAAATAATTAGCATATTCTGCAAACCGGTTCGTATCTTAGATTTGGCTGCCTTGCAGCGCGCACGCCATCCAAGCGGCCTACAGGCGTGCTGATTGGTGCATTGTGCAATAATTCTGGCTGCTTAACTGCTTCTTCTGCAATCTTTTTCATTGCGCTGATAAACGCATCCAATGTTGCTTTACTCTCTGTTTCAGTTGGCTCAATCATTATCGCTTCTTTTACAATTAATGGGAAATATATTGTTGGCGCATGGAATCCGTAATCTAATAAGCGCTTGGCAATGTCCATTGTGTGAATTCCGTGTTTAGCAAATGGCTCGCCGGAAAATACACATTCGTGCGCACATGTTTTGTTATATGGCAGAGAGTAGTAGGCATCAAGAGATCGCATGATATAATTTGCATTTAAAACTGCAATTTGAGATACACGCTTTAGCATTTTTCCATAACTTTTTATGTATGTATACGCGCGCACGTGCATTCCAAAATTTCCGAAAAAGCTGCGCACTCTGCCGATGCTTTCAGATTTGTTAAACTCCAATAGATATTGCTCGTTTTGCCTAACAATGCATGGCACAGGCAAATATTTTTCCAAAAATTTCTTCACGCCAACAGGCCCGGAGCCTGGCCCGCCACCACCATGCGGAGTGCTGAATGTTTTATGCAGATTCAAATGCATCATATCGAATCCTTGATCACCCGGACGCGTAATGCCGAGCATTGCATTCATGTTAGCTCCATCACAATAAGTAAGCGCGCCGGCATCGTGCATAATTTTATTTATTTCGACTATATTTTCTTCAAATAAACCTAGCGTGCTCGGGTTTGTCAGCATAAGTAAAGCAGTATTACTGTCGACCTTAGTTTTCAGTTCTTCTAGATCAACTCCACCTGATGAATTTGTTTTTACTTCTACAACTTCGAATCCACACATTGCTGCGCTTGCGGGATTAGTGCCGTGCGCGCTATCTGGAATTATTACTTTGTTTCTCT
>JAHFGR010000081.1:5531-6081 GCA_023247345.1 Microcaldota archaeon
AAGCAGTAAGCTCACCATGCGCACCTGCTGAAGGCTGTAGGGTAAATTTGTCCATACCAGTTATTTCGCAGAGCATTTGTTCCAGCTCGTACATTAGCTGCAATGAGCCCTGGGCATTGAGCAATGGGCTTTGTGGATGTAAATTAGCAAAGCCTTGCATTCTTGCTGTATCTTCGTTTATTTTCGGATTATATTTCATTGTGCAAGAACCAAGAGGATAAAAACCATTATCTACACCGTAATTCATTTTGCTAAGTTCTGTGAAATGCCTTATAACATCAACTTCGTTTACATCAGGTATGTTCAGCTCTTTACGCTTTAGCCCTTGTGGCAAATCAACCTGCGCGTTTTCGTTAGTTTCAATTGGAACATGCTCTGTATTTTTCGTATTATATTCAAAGATTAGTTTTGGCATTGTCATATTAACAACCTTTTAATTTTCTTCACTTCAAATTTTTAACAACTTCAATAAATTTCTCAATATCTTTTTCATCTAGCATTTCTGTTGCACATAAAAGCCATTTGTTATTGTCAATTTCTAATCCTCCAA
>JAHFGR010000082.1 GCA_023247345.1 Microcaldota archaeon
GCATTTAGCCTTTGGCCATTAGCCCGTAGCTACTAGCCAACTGCCACTAGCTAAAAGCCAAAAGCGGCATTAATGCAGGGGTGGCGGAGACATTGTTTCGAGTTCCGGTTTCCGGTCTCGAGTTGTGTCGAAACGGTCAAACGTGCTGGATTCAGGGTTCAGTGCCCTAGCGGCTACAAGAGTTCAAATCATACCCATTTCTTTTAGAAAGAAAAGGCTGTGTAGAAAATCTCTTCCCCTGCAATATCATCAGACCTGTGTGCACAAATATATCTGGCGCAGCATTTAGTTCCGGACCATATGCTTGGAGAACATGGTTTTGTAAAGAGGATATCGCACGCATTTTTTCCTACTCCCTTTCCAGGCGGATAGTAAACGCGTCCTCAATTCTTCCCAGTACCAGTTCTTTTTTACTTTTTCTTAAAATTCGGTGGTTATGTGTATTGTTCTTTCTTTCAAAGCATTTGATTATACATGCAATTATTGGAGCTCCGAATATGAAGAGTATAAACAAAAATCAAATGCCAAAACAATCGAAAGATATAAAGTGTATTCAAGCATGCTTAAAAATTTGATTATTCAATAGATACATTATGAAAACGATGACTTGTAAACAACTTTCTGGCGCTTGTGATCAAGAATTTCATGCCGATACGTTTGAGGAAATGGCAAAATTGAGTCAAATGCACGGTAGAGACATGTATCAAAAAGGAGAGAAGGAACACATTAAAAAAATGAATGAAATGATGGAACTTATGAAAGATCCTAAAGCCATGAAAAAGTTTATGGATGATATGCGAAAAGAATTTGATGCATCCCCAGAAGATTAATAAACCATCAATGAATATTTAGAATGGGGAAAGTATGTACACAAAAAGTATGTCTTCGCAACTTTAGCGTTCATTATTGTTGGATTTATTTATGGAAAAACCGCTTGCAAAGAATAATGTTTAGTCAATCCCCTAACCCCATTCAGGCCAGCATTTATATAGAACCTATGCTAGATTAACCTCGACAAAAGGGACGAAAAAGGCAGAGCGTCCTCAGGTCTGCTCTGGGATTTCTTCCCCTGCATTTTATGCTGACCTGAAGCTCTATTTTTCTTCGATACACTAAGTTTATAAAAGTATATGTACATATAACTACTTATAGGTATATATATGTCAGACTTTACAACAGTTCGAGTGGAAGTTGATGTACTTGAAGCTCTTAACAAGCTCAAAAAACATCCTAGGGAAAGCTATAATGAGATTATATCTGAACTTGTAGACTTGGCTAAGCATTCAGACAAGTATCAAGATAAATTCTTGATTCAAATTCAAAAGGCCAAAATGAAAGAACTCTGGTATAACAAGGAAGACGAGGCTTGGGAACGTGCTTAAAGCAGGTGATGTGATTCTTGCAGAAGTTCAATTTACAGATACCCCAGAAACAAAAACAAGACCGTGCGTGGTTTTATTTGAAGAGCTTGGCAATATTATTGTTGCTGGAATAACAAGCAATATAGACATGCGGGGCATTGCTCTCACTAAAAAAGAGGGCGCAATCAAAGACAGTGTAATAAAACTCAATTATATTTTTACCATTTCTTCTCAAGCAATACAAAAGGTTCTTTTCCCTCTTTCTGCAGAAAAGAAAAGGATTATTTTTACTGAACTTGTAAAGAGGCTTAATGCCTTCAATCAATAAACACGTCATAATTTTATGGGCCTGTAGCTCAGTTCCGTCTCCCAATTGTTCGACGTATCGAACAACATGATTGTCCGACGTATCGGACAATATGCATATTGTTGCTCAAAGCAACAATCATGTGGGCATCTTTTTCCAGCTTGGAAAAAGCTTGTTTAGGTAAAGGCGGCCCAAAACTGCTCCTTCATCGGTGCAGTTAGAGCAACAGCAGAGCACCTGATTCGCATTCAGGGGGCCGAGGGTGCGAGACCATAGCCCTTTCTTTTTGAAAGAAAGGGGCTGAGTCATTCACCCCAAAGAAAACGGTGAGACTTGGTTATACTTAGACTGCCGATGCATGCATCTATGAGAAATATCTTTAAGTTCGAAGAACTTGAAGAAGTCGTGACCATCGGTCACGGGATCTCAGGATAGCACGGCTTTTTCGCATAAGTATAATCATGGACGAAAATCCCTCCAGGTCCATTTTTTTAGGAAAAAAGAGGCACAACATTGCATTGCAACAACCATGTCACAAAAACCCCCAATTTAAGGGAAACCTAAAACTCACACATAAAATAACAAAAAACCACTAAAAACAACACATTTATAAATACTTTTATGCACATATAGATTATCAAATTAACACACTTAGCGGAATTGATAAAATGGTTGCTAACATGAATCCAAGGAATATAGATGCTAAACCTGAAGTTAAAGATACGAAGCCTAATGGTACTTCAAATGGCGTTAGCAGAAGATGGTTTGGGGTTAGGTTACTGGATGCTGCACTAGAAGCACGGGCACGTACAGTACAAAAAAACGATTTTAGACGCGGCTTAACAGCTACAGATGCAGAAACAAGAAGCGCGTACGTTTCTGGATTAGCAGAAGAAGCAAAAGGCAATGTAAAAGTCGCTAAGCTAGTAGTTGACCAAATCCTAAAAAGTGGCGATTACCTTGCAGTCCAACTTATTGATCAATTCATAAAACTTTATCCTACTCTTTCTCAAAAACACAGGGGGAATATATTTGAAAGGATAGTAAATGAATTCGTAAGTGCTACAAACAGAACTGCAATTTCGGACTTCAAGGCAGTAAGATTAGCTAGGATGCTCGAACTTATAGGAAAGGAAAGCAAAACAACTTACAAAGATGACGAAGGCCCGATGTTTGATGATAAAGTCGCAAAACTGATTACAAGACTAAGAGAGATAATTAATGATGATTTTCAATATTACCACGAGAACGCAGCAATAAGAGTTGCATGCGCAAGGGTTGGTTGGGCATTTGATGGAGACACTGAATTTTTAAATGAAAGATTGCACGATTCGCAAACTGCAGAATTTGCAGTAGAGGCTATGATGAGCACAAGCGATACGCGTACAATGCTCGTTGCAAAGGCAATGAATGGCGATGCGCAGAACATTGCAGTTATAATGTCTCGCATGCCAGAGGAAAAAGTAAGACCAATATTACTAAGCTGGATATTCAGAGGAGACGAACGATTAGCTGTTTATGCATTAGCTGTTGTTGCAGTTAGGCAGAACATATCTGACCAGTTTAAACTAGCTGCAAGAGCAAAGTTAATGGCGCCCGATGGGCCAGTAAAACGAGCAGCTATGGATGTTTGCGCAAACAATATGATGCCTGTGGTCCTTCCGCATTTACTGGATTTAGTAAAGGTTACAAAAGACATAAATGTTAAACAAAAATGCGTTGCAGCAATGGCGAAATTCGCTGCTAACGGCAATATGTTAGCAAAAGAAATGCTAGTTGAAACATTAAAATCAGGAGATCATGTTGCTAAGAACCTTGCAATAGGCTATTCTTTAGTTAATGGATTACATTATACAATACCAACATTAGTGGAATTATTCAGAAATCGAAAAGAGAATAAGGAAACAAGAGACAACGTACAAAAAGTAGTTTTCGCTTTTGCTGTTACTCGTATTAAGGAAGCAGTAGATGGGTTAGTAGAAATACAAAAGATAAGATCAGCTGAATTAACAGACAAAATACTTAGATTAAAACACACGGCTCTGCAAGGAACAAAAGCACAGAAACTAAAGGCAATGGAAGAACTAGAAGCATATGCTGCTCGTGGTTTAAGGCAAGCAATTAATGCACTTGTTGATATAGACAGGGCAAAAGAAAGAAGCAAACCTTGGAAATTAAGAGACAGGACATTCTTTTAACAAACTATTTAAACCTAATTTTCCATATAACAATAGCTAATTTGTCAATCTAATTAATAATGTGAGTTGCATTTATGAACATTTACGAAGGAAATTATAAACGACTATTAATACCTCCATTAATTCTAATTATCGCTTCGCTTTATTTTATACCCCAGATACATCTTGGTGTTGATTTCAAAGGCGGAACGCTTATTACGCTTACTTTAAATGAAAAAATCGACAAAGACCAATTAACGGCTGATCTCGCAAAAGAAGGAATAAACGCGAATGTGCGTATTTTTGAAACTACGTTGGGCTTTAAGGCAGAGATAGAGGCAGAACAAAGCGAGATGTTATTGAAAGCTGATCAGCTCAAAGCAAGCTTTAACGATATGATAAGAAATGTCGAACAACTGGAGGCGAACACATCTAACAATAGCGCTGCATTGCCAGAATATCTTGAAAAGAGAAAGGAGATAGATGGGATTACAAACCAGCTTTTCGCGCTTGCAAAAATAGATAAAAATGCAGGCGATATTGGAAATTTAAATGACTTAAGAAAAGAGATGGAAAGCGCGTATAATCAAGTTTATACTAATTATCGGGATTTGATTTCAAAACCAATAGAAAGATCGGTTAAATATACATCAATATCAATACAATCAGTCAGCCCGGCGCTAAGCACGCGATTCATAGAAAAGGCAACTTACGTAGTAGTATTGTCCGCATTGTTAAGTGTTGTTTTTGTTTTCTTATTTTTCAGAAAGCTCGTACCGGGCGCGGCAGTTTTGATAGGCGCAGCGAGCGATGTTACTATTGCATTGGGCGCTATGGGCATGTTTGGCATTCCGCTTACGCTACCAAGCTTTGCAGCATTAATGATGCTGGTTGGTTTCTCGTTAGATACAGATATATTGCTTACAAAGAGAATGCTTGACAGGCCTGGCAATAGCAGAGAAAAAACATATGACGCATTTAAAACCGGAGTAACAATGAGCATTGCGGCAATACTGGCATTTACTGTTTTGTTCCTGATTGCCAATGCAACAAGAATATCAACATATTTCGATATCTCAGCCGTAGCACTCGCAGGGCTCGTAGGAGATATATTCGCAACATGGGGGATAAATGCGGTATTATTGCTTTGGTATGTGGAAAGCAAAGAGAAAACATATGGAAATGGATAAAGAAAATAGCTAAGAATGAGAAAATGCAAGGTTGATACAAATGGAAGGACAAAAGGTTGACAGACGAATTGTCTTAATATTCATACTCCTGAGTTTATTCATAATAGGCGTATTTTTATATAAACAATTTGCTGGCCTGATACTGATATTGGCCCTGATTGTATTCGGTTCGCTCGCTGTTTTATGGAAAGAAAAAAATATAAAAATCGCCGGACTAATCGCACTGGTTGCGCTCGCACTTTTAAATATGGGATTGAATGGCGTTAAATTCGGCATAGATTTCAGTGGCGGGGTAAGATTGCCCATTGTGCTTGAAAAATCAGTTGACCAGGAAACAATGAACAACTTAGTGGACATTGTAAAAAAGCGCGTTAATTTCCTAGGCTTAGCAGAGGTACGCGTACGCGCAATAGGCGATAATGCAATACATGTAGAGTTAGCAAAAGCTGGGCAAACTGATATAGATGCAATTCAAAAAATACTGTCAGAGCAGGGCGTTTTTATTGGCGTGGCCAACGGCACAGTAGCATTACGCGGTGAGGACGTTTATCGGGAATCAATTGGAGCTATTGCCAGCCAACAGTATGACTGGAGCGTTTCTTTCAGGCTAACTGCAAAAGGCGCAGAAAGTTTTGCAAAGGCAGTTGAAGGCAAGGGCGATATGCCGCTTTATATGTTTATAGACCGGCCAAGCGATGCGATCGTATTTGTTTCAATTAAGGATTTGAGAGAAAAGGCTCCCGGAGATGCAACAGATAATGAAGTAATAAAAACAGCCAGAGAAGCATTAACGCTGGAAGGCGATGATATTGACCTCTATTTAATAGACAGTAAAGACAATGGCAACAAAAATAATGTCAACAATACAATTCCGGAACCAAAAACAAATAGAACAATTGCGATTATTGCTAATAACGAAAGCGAAGAACTAAAAAACCAAATAAAACAAAA
>JAHFGR010000083.1 GCA_023247345.1 Microcaldota archaeon
AGAAGTTATCCGTGAAATTCCCCGCCTTCATAGGCGACTTGGCAGAATGATCAGATACCCCGATCCGATTGTTTCCGGCAAACCTCATGTCAGCGCTTTGATAGCTGCAGCTCGCGAGGAAGTCGGCGGGGTAATGAGTACTAACTAAAAATACAATCCCAAACCAATCCTTTTAAATCTTTCTATACTAGAGTATACTTATGTATACTACGATAAAAATATCAATGGAAATGAAAAATGTTTTAGAGCAAATGAAGCTGAGCAATTCCGAAACTTACGAAGAAATAATCGAAGATCTAATAGAGGATCATCTTAGTCTAAATCCTGCATTTAAAGAATCACTAGAAAAATCAAGAAAAGAGCTCGCTAGCGGCAAATTCATTACCCTTGAGCAACTTAAAAAAAGGCTGTAATATGTATGAGATCGCACTGTCAGAAACAGCAGCTAAAGAGATCGAGAAATTACCCAAAGATCTCCAAGATCGTATCATTGCAGTTTTAGAAAGAATTAATATAAACCCTTATCATAATGTAAAAAAACTAGTCGGTTCTGAAGCATATCGAATAAGAGTTGGTAAATATCGTATTATTCTAGACATAAATGAGAAATTGAAAAGAATAGAAGTTTTAAGAGTTGGAAAGAGAGACTCTATTTATTTATGATCATCTTCCATTTTAGGTTCAAAACTCCTAAAAGCAATATTATAGTGGTGTAGTGGGACACAGAACTCAAGGCTTTTATCCCAACCAAACGGGTACTGTCTTGTTCTTTTGTGAGTTATTTTAATACTCTCGACCAAAATGTCTATTATTTGTTTCGCAATTACTGGCTCAGCGACATTATTACTCAGATGGGCAAACGCGCCAATAACTATGTCAGATGCGCCAACAAGTGTGCGAGCTCTTACAACATCATTCATTATTTCTACCAAATCGACTTTTTCATCTCCCTTCTCAACACAGACAAATGCTAGAAGTGCGTTATCTGAGTGTATCGGATTCTCGATTTTATCGAATTCTGGAAGCACCGCACCCAAACGTTCTCTTATTTTTCTCTCGTTTCTCTTCCTATTCCTAGCGTTTCTGCCAGGTATGCCTGCCTCAATTTTCAGATTTTTTGCATGGGCATAAAGAACTTTCATATTAATCATCATGTGTTTTTTTGATGATTAATATGGATATTATCTATTATATAAAAATATTGGTCTATTTTTTGCAAAAACAGAAAGCTAAATTAAAAAATCTATAATAATTAGTAACTTTTAATACTTTTATTATCAGAAACACACATCTTAGAACTAATAGTCTCAAGTGTTTCCAAACAATGGTGCGCAGCGTCTCTGACTTCTACTGGTTCCTTTTTGTTATGGGCAATAAAATGTATTATGTCTATTAACTGCGACCTTTCAAAACTATCCAAGCAAACGCACTCTTCAATTGCCCGCATAATATCTTTCTTATACTTAGTTTTACCTGGTCGCATGTTTATGAGTGCGTTCAAAAGAAGCTGATAATGTTCATTTGTTGTGTTTTTTATATTTTTTGCCGCAAGTTTGTAAATATCCAATCTATCACAATCCCTATCGTGTGGCCAATATAGCTAAACTTTAGTATTTTTATATCTTTCCTGTGTTTTCTTGCAAAAAATTAGACTTTTTATTATTTTCCTTACAATAATCGTAATTATGCTTGTTGAAATAGACAATATTGATCGCAAAATATTGGGCGAGTTGGACAAAAATTCCCGGATAAGTTATAGCGAGCTTGGCAAGCGAATTCGCGTTGCAAAAGAAACTGTAAAATATAGGATTCAACAACTAGAGAGAAAAAACATCATCAGGGGATACTATGCTGCCATTAACTTTTCTAAGCTCGGGTTTATCTTATACCGTCTTTATCTTAGATTACAAAACACATCGCCAAAAATCGAACAGGAAATTACAAATTATCTATTACAATCAAAAAATGTTTCAGTTTTTTACCGTACTAGCGGACCATTTCATCTCGCCTTAGGAATCTGGGCCAGATCTGTATGGGAGTATGAGCAATTTTGGCTCGATTTCAAATCAAAATTCAATGAGTATTTAATTTCTTATTCTTTATCAATGATGACCGAGTATCTGGAATTTTCAAGAATATACCTCTTGCAATCAAAACAAAATGAAAAAATCACATTCCCGACAATAACCAAAACAGATGTCGAAAAGCTAAACAACATCGACCTTGAGCTTCTAACCTTCTTATCCAACAAAGCGCGCGCTTCGCTTGTAGAAATTTCAAAAAAACTAAATATCAGCATTGTAACTGCACGTTATCATCTTAAGGATTTAATAAACAAAAAAATAATAATCGGCTTTAGGCCCATTTTTAACTTGAATGCGCTGGGTTTAGAGTATTATAAGGTTGACCTATCATTCACAAAGTTCGACCGTGCCAAAGAAATCACCCAACACATTCTTTCCCATCCAAATGTTGCTTACACAGAGCGCACGCTCGTCTCAAGCGATCTGGAGTTCGATGTAGAAATCGAAAGTTTCGAGAAATTTATAGAAATGATGGATTCTTTTAGGGCAAAATTTCCAAATGATATTCGTGACTACGAATACTATGAGCTTATCTACAATTACAAAACCAATTATATTCCATCGTTATAAGCAAAGTATTAAAATACTTCTCACACATTAATATATATAAAAACACATGACAGGTGATTTATTGTACGTTAATGCTATTCATCATGGTACCAGGCATGATCGAAATCGTCTCCAGTATCCAAGGAGATCACATGGTTTTGGCGTGGATAAGTGTTTGGAAACAGGTCCTATTCATCCTAGACAAAAAACCGAGTTTTTGCGTCAAGTTGTAGAATTTTTAAAATCAGGCGCTTTTGAAGAGCTAGTTACCTTTTTCAGGCAAAATCAAGAAGTCGCAGCGTTTTGTAACAGACATATAAACGACATCTTTAGCAAAATGTATAATAAATATTCGGTTGAAACCGGGGGCGAATCCTCAGATGTTCGTAGAGCGTATCTTTTGAAAAAGGCAATGGAAAAGATCGAGAGTTTTTTACCAGATATATTTAGGGATTGCGGCGGATCCTACATACGACCTGAAGATCAAGCAATTGTAGATACTGTTGGACTCGAGAATCTAGCGGACCGGTATGTTCTTTTCTATCCTGATTTGAAGATGGTAAAAGGAGACATACTAAAATTTGTAAACAAAAGACTAGGGTTAGGACTTACAGATATCCAGTTACCAAAAAGCCCCAGCACTACTAAGCTAGTAAATAACAATCATGGTCTAGGTGTACTAATTAGTTTTATGGATTTAACAAAGTTAGCGGGAAATCAGATATATGATACGGGGGATTATCCAACAATCGTTTATCAGCTTAAGGTTTTGAGTCTTAATGGGCACCAATAACTCAAATATCTTTAAAAATCCCTAGCTAGTAATTTACCTATGGAAGAAAAAATGGACAAATTCGATCTACATAAAAAACTAATAGCATTGGGCGTAAGCGATCTGGACGCGAAAATAGTTTTGGATTGCATTATTGCGAAAAAGTCTTGTTCTTGGGTAAATACCGACGAAGTAAGCGAAACTGTTATTGCAAATTTGAATAAATTTATGGTTGAAAACAATCATCCTCTAGTTGTTAAAGTCGAGCCAGTTCCAATGCGCAGCAAGTATATCTGGGAAGTCAAAGCATTGTCAGCGGGGCAAAAAATGGCATGATTGTTCGACGTTTCGAACAATATCCTATTGTTGCATAGCGACAACCGTGTGACAATATTTGATGCGATGCGCGTCAAATCTAAAAGATAATTATTAAAACACTTTCTTTCTAATTTTATAACATGCGATTAAGCGTATCAAAAAGAATGCCATCCACTGCTTCATTGGATAGATTGGCAGCAGACAATAGGTTAAGAGGATTCGGCGGATATAAACCAGAATCAAGTCACGTTGTCAGACAGGCAGATGTTACTGGCCAATCTTATGCAGAACAAGTAAAACGAACAAAAGAAATGCTACGAAGTATGACACCTGAAAAAGCATTGGAAGTAATAGAATTTCATAAAGGCTTAACATTTTTCGAAGCACTCGCCTTAGCCAAAAGAGAAGGAAGTATAATAGTTCCAAATTTTGTTCATGATGGAATTTTAACAGAAACAACCGATCACGAATACCTAAAACAAAATTATCCGGTATGGACAGGTACTTCGGTTATTTACGAAGCACCAGATAAAAAGTTCAGAGATATAATAACCTTTGGTTGGGATCATAATAAAATAAACTATTCCATCTCCTTCAAAGTCCCAGAACAATTCAGAGGAAAGGCAAATTCTGCTTTAGTAGTTGAGCATCCAGATTTTTATATGGTAGATTCAGGAAATAATAAATACGAACTAAAATTATTAGAAGGAGCAAACATACATTTAATCGAACACTTTCCTAAAAAAGAAGGTTGGTATATGCCACATGCTGAAACAATGATTCCGCAAGGTGAGCAGGTCATAGAGTCAGAAAAAACAAGAAACTTGTGGCGAAGCGTTAATCCTTATCTGGGGCCTCTGGTCCGCGGCGTCGTCGTCCTCTACAGGAGGCGTCTCGTCGATGCGGACTACGGGCACGACGGTGCGTTCGGGGTGGCGTTGATGCCCTTGGCAACTGCCGAAAAGTAGTACTTAACCCCCAGTATCATTTAATTCAAAAGGCGCGCTTACTAATTTTATCTCGTAATCATTTCCTTTTTCTTTTAATAGAATGCGCTTCTCTTTATCTATCCAAGTTGCTATATGCAAATTATCTGAAGTTATTTCTACAACAAAGCTTTCTCTCCCCAAAATGCGCTCTTCGTCAACAGTGTCAAAGCTTATATTTTTTAATTCTATTTCGCTTCCTGCCACGTCAACTGTCATTCTTGCATTCCAATGCCAACTGCCATGCACTGCAAGCATCCATGGTTTGAACATACTTATATAACCAACCTCGAGACTTACATTGCCGCCTTTTTTATCATTGCCATTTTTATCAATGCAACTGCCGGTCGCATTCACAGACTCCTTTACCTGTATAAATGTGCAATTGCTGCCGGTTTTTATCATGAAAGTTAGGGTATTGTTTGTATTATTTATATCGTAATTATAAACATAAATCTCGCCAGGTTTTATTGCGAGTTCGGTATTTTTTATTAACGGATCTTCCTTAACAATTACGTCGTTTGGCAAATTTGGTTTGAATATTATGCCGCCGAAAATCACTATGACTAAAAAAATACCCAGAGACATAAGAAAATATTTTGTAGTTACACCAAATTGTAATCCCTTTTTTTCCGGTTTTTTGTTTGCTGGTTTAGTTTGCGCATGCGTATCTGTCATTTTATCACTGTATTTTGGCTATTTTACCGAACTTGGCATAAGGCATTGAGCTTGGAGTTTCGATTCTTTCAAAAACTACCTGCGAAACGCGCATGCCTTTGTGCAGTTTAATGCCAAACGGAGCGAAATTTACAATTTCAAGCACTTGGTGATTGTCACTGCCAGGCTGGACCAATGCGCTAGTAATGTGGACTGCCAAACCCATTCTCGCATAGCGCGACCTGCCTTCGAGCGTACCGATTATGTCTGCAGGCAAAGTTATTTTCTCAATTGTTTTTCCTAAACACATCTGCCCTGGCCCAAGCTCCACACTGCTTTTTTTAACTTTATAAATCGCTTTTTCAAAACCTACTTTAGCGAGATCAACTTCCTTTCCAACATACTGTTTTTTGAAAAAGTACCAGTTATCACTTAATGTTAAATCAACACTTGCACCGTTTATCTGTTCTTCACTAAGCGGCATGATCTTCATTTTACCCTGCTTAAGCAATCGTTTAATATCAACATCGCTGAGAATCATAAAATCAACCTATAAAAATTACATTTTTCTTTCCT
>JAHFGR010000084.1 GCA_023247345.1 Microcaldota archaeon
TGATGAAGGAATTATATACGAAAGACTTTCATTTGGCGTGCCGGGCGATTATGTTATAAAAATCGAGGATAATTCTGGCGTTTTAGGTGGCACAATTGTCCACGTTAAGAAAGTTGAGATAACCTTAAAGGAAAGAAGGCCAAAAACATTCGTTTTTTCAATCGTACTTGATGACAACCCAGTAGATCGTCTAGAATCTACAGTCTCTTTGAATAATGGAACGGCCAAAGTTTTTACCATAAATAACGGCGAACTTTCAGTAAACGCAAGACTTAATAAGGGCAACAATGAGTTTTCTTTCCTGCTTTTTGGTTCTTTATACAAAGTACAGGTTGAAAACAATTACGAAGATGCTGGAGAAATTTATTTTAAGTACGGAGTTCCTGGTCTTGTACTGGTATTAATTGTTTATATTTTCGCAAGATTGTCAAGAAAACCTACCTATATTATTCGTGTTGGTAATGTAGCTAGAGATGTAAGACGAGAATTAAAACTATCGACAAAGCAGGCAGTTGACCTATTTAAACTTGCAAGGCAGGAATTAGGCATAACTGGACCATTAACAGTGCAGGAATTCAGTTTCATACTTAAGAGGCATTTTACAGAAGGTGCAGATATAACCGAGGGCAATATCGAAGAGATTCTTAAAGAACTCGGAGCACATGATATTATCCAGCATAAACGCGGATATTATCAGTTAAAAGAAGATGGCGATTTAGTAAAAAATGTAATGGTCAGAATAATACGAGAAAAACTTATTGAACGGGGTATTAATTTTACATTAAAAAACAGCATGTTCTTTACAACTAGCTATCAGATATGCCTCCTTGGAAACAAGATCTCAGATAAGGCGATTTTTGTTTACGATAATGAAACGGAATTTAAGAATTGGTTCGATTCATTATCAGAAAAAGAACGTGCAGCTGTTAGGATCAAAAAGTTTAACGGTTCATTGATTTTTATCTCACTAGATAAGATAGACGATGTTTTATGAAATATTTCATGCTGCTTTTTTTTCTATCTAATGCCTTTGCTTTGCTGCCCGATCCGCCTATAGACAACATGACCTCGTTAAATAGCGTCGCAATTGCCAGCTTGCAAGGCAATTTTTTGTCTTCATTGTCTAAATCTTTGCCCACTACAAACAATCCAATAGAAGCAGCAGATGCTAGACTCATTAAGCTTGACCCTTCTGTTGATAATTTTATATCAGATAAGAAACCCCCCAAAATATTATGGGTTTGGGCAGAGAACCACGCAGACGAAGTAAACGAAGCAGCGGATTTACAAAGCTGTACAGATGGCATTAACCTTAAATTCAAATCCAAGACACTCTCCTCTTTACTATCTGTTTCTTTTATTGGTGTAAATAAAAATATAACCGATCCTACTCAGCTAGGTTTAGACTTGCCGTTTTCCTCCGAAGAATTATCTAGTGCTCGGCCGCATGACAATTTAACCGTATCTCTTAGTGGCGAATTTAACTTTCTTTACGATAGAACAGTTTTACATTACAGATATCTGCCGTGCAGCGAAACAGGTAGCGAAGGAATATGCGTTCCGTCTTGCGATCTTTATGACATATCAAGTGATGTTGTAAGTTTTTCAATTCCCTTTAGCTCCAATCTCAGCTATGAGGTTGAAGGTGGCAATGTTCTTTTTTTTCTTTCCTCGCCTGTTTTGAGAGAACAGTGGTATCTTAATAATAAATTTAATAATATCGTCTTTTCTAATCGAGTTTTCTACAAATCATCTGCTAACGTAAATGGTGAAGATATCGGAAACGCGACCGCATATTTGTTTAACTTTCATAACGATAACTTTGGTATTTATTATATTGAAAGCATTAAAAGTGTAAATACGTCCAATAATCCTCGCATGGAATTTAAAGAAGATTCTGTCTTAGTTTCTCCGACTCAGATAGAACTAAATAACGATTCATTTTCTTATATATATCAAATAAATTCCACATACAATGGCATAGGAAAGAATAATGCTAGCTTAGTACTTGTTGATCGTTTTTCGAATACCTTCGAGATTAAAGAAGAAATCACAAGTAGGTTCTTATCATTTAATGGAAATATAAACGAAAACGTGCGAGCTGACCAAGATCCTGTTAATAGGCCTAGCTTGCTTAAAAAAGAAGACAAAATACAGAATATTATTATAACTATTGGGGCTATTGGAGTGTTTCTATTTATCGTTCTTAAAAAATCTTTCTGAGCCTTTAATTTAATTCGTGATTACAACTTCTCGGCTATTGCAAAAGTTCTTTTAATATCCGTTATTCTTGCCTTGCACATTTCCCCTTTCTTCGCATTTTTTACAAAAATTATAAAGTCTTCTTTTTTGCTTATTCCCTCTCCGTTCGGATTTTGTGCGGTTATCTCTAGTTCAACAATCTCGCCTATCTTTATTGGAACATCCATGATTCTAATAATTATAAGAAGTTGTTAAATACTTTTGCACTTTCTTCCTAAAATTTGACAGAGTTAATTTATTCTTTTGTCTGAGGTAAAATAGCGGCTTCCTTTATGCCAACCGGAAGCGGTCCTCTAGAATATATAACACCAAAAATCTCCTGGGTTCTAGTAATCCTTTGTAAATTTTCCATCTGGTCACCATGTAAATTTTATGCGCTGATATTTAAATACCTTTCTCTAAATTTCAGTATATTCGACAGAAAACGAATCACATAATTTTTTTAATAATAACTTTTGTCTAGTGTTAACGCTTTCTTTTAGGACTAAAATTTGTTTTACTTTTTCAACATTCTTTTCTATTGCTTGCTTGAATATGTCTTCATCTAAACTATCAAGATGATATTTTGGTACTATATGGCCGATTGCTATTTTTCTATCTTCCAATTCAATTTTACTAAATTCCTTTGGATAATGACCACCGCCCACTGCGAATACTGTCTCAAATTTTTTATCCTCTATTCGTATTGCTTTTTCCAATGCAGATGCAACAACCTTTGCTGCTTCAACGTCTTGCCATTGCTTTTCAGTGCTACCTATCTCTACAAAAATAATAGGTAAATTGCAAGTAGGTCCGTGATGATCGACTTCTAATGTTACTTCCCATTCTTT
Organism: Microcaldota archaeon; assembly: GCA_023247345.1. Taxonomy (GTDB): domain Archaea; phylum Micrarchaeota; class Micrarchaeia; order Anstonellales; family Bilamarchaeaceae; genus JAGVWJ01. The sequence continues at coordinate 3,093 of JAHFGR010000084.1, forward strand.
TCTGTTGTTTTCTTTTTTTATATTTTGCAGAACGCTCTTAAGTTTGCTGGCATGTGCTATGTTTAGCGTTCTTGATTGCCCTCCAAAGTCAGCGTTGCTCCAATTGCCTGGAAAATGTGCAGTAAATGCATTTTGTTCGTGTTTACTTTTATGTGTGCTAAGCACAATTATGTAATCTGTGTCTATATTTGTCGGTACATCTAATATGGAATCTACATTAGTATCGATTAGTCTTATGTAATTTTTTTCCCATTCACCTTCTGTTTTTGGTGAGTAACCAAGTTCGATCAGCTGATTAGCAATATTTCTACTTGCTAAATTCTTTGAAGAAAATAATATTGCCGGCATAATAAAACCTCAGGTGCATTAGAATATACATCAAAATAAAAACAAATAAATCGTACATACCATTGGCAATGAGAAATTGTCGTCAGTCGGAAGGTTGACGCTTTCAATTAAAGTAGTGATTGCTGCGAGCGGAACTATTTTTGGTCCAACAAACAAATATGCAACAAGCGCGCTTACAAAAAATACTACGCTACCTTCGATTGTTTTTTTATTATTGTAGGGGATTTTATATTTTCCGTGCATGCCAACTATTGTTGCTAAACCATCCGATACTGCAAGAATAAATATGCCAGATATTATCTCGTTGTTATCAACTAATAAAGTTGCGAGCGCTATAACCCCAAAGACATACCATGCAGCTCCCCACCCTGGAAATCTTACTTCTTTTCTTTCGATCGCATCTCCTATGTCATGCGCTATTGGAATATGTCTACCTGTTAATTTAAAATTTATTAATAAAGACCCGAAAAACAACAATAAAATTGAAATTCCGATCAAGGTTATCCTGCCGAAATAAATCAGGACCATCATGAATACTAAACCCGCAATTATGTGTATGGCCTGTCTAGTTACTTCTTTTCTTTCCATTTTTTTCACCGTTTTTAATCGCCAAATCTAATAAATAATAAGATACCCCGGCAACTATCATACCCCCACTAATATCTACGAAGGTATGTGCTAATAGGTAAATGCGCGTAAACGATATGAATATTGCGAACATCAGATAAGTAAAATAACCCTTCTTATTAAGGAATGAAATTGCTAGCGTGAATGACAATGCCGCATGAATGCTTGGAAAAGAGTAACTATGCGGGCATTTTATTTTCTGATCAATTAAATCCGTACAAGGTCTACTTATTTTTAGCATTTCTTTTATTGCCGTGCTTATAACAAACGTCAATATTAAAGCTAAAGCTATTTTTTTAATTTTTTCAGGTCTCCTTTCGCCAATAAGTGTTGCAACTATTAACACTAAGCCAAATACTAAATCATTATCTACGACTGTTGAAATCCAAGTTAAGAACCCATTATTCAAGCTAGATATAAAAGAGGTTATATAGTCAATTTCCATAAATTTTTATAATCTCATATATTTATAAAATAAAACGTAACCATCGCAATCGTAGCAGTTATCATAAAGTATACCGTTGCCATGTGTTTTCTTGCTTCCAATTCTGATATGAAGTACGATGCGAGAAGTGCGTAGATGAGTATGTAAATAGGCATTATTTCATAGAAGGTCGAGAAATAAAAAGTTGTAGGTGTAACGTTTTCGCCTAATCTTTGCATACTGCTAACCAGAAAGATCGATGACTTTGTTATGAGTGGCATGAGAAAGCTTGCGAAAATTATTGTATATCTTTGCATTGCAAGCGTATTTTGTCTTTCCCTGTTTATCTCTTTAAACTTTAGTATATCGTCTGCCACATTAGTAAGTTTATCAGTCGTATTCGTATCTATTGCGATTTTAATAAAGTTGCAAACTCGTTTTAGAATATATGAATCATTTCTTTTACTTAAGCTTAGTAGCACATTTTCTGGTTTAACATTCGCCTTCAATTGTCTTACGCATACTGCGCTTTCATCTGACAAAGTAGCATAATCGCCGTCTCTCCAGTTCTCAAATATTCTATCTGTTCGGGTGCCTTTTGGAAGAGAGCTTACAGACATTAATGCATCTGGTAAACAATCATCTATGTCCTGAATCCTTGTTTGTTTTTTGTGTTCTAGAACAAATGTAAGAATTAGTATTAAGAAAATAAAAAAGCTGATAAGGTCGCTTACCGGATGCTGTAATATCAATGTCGAAATAACCAATGCAATTACTGCAATAATCGGTAAGTAGTTAAACTTCTCATTTTTACTTAGTAACATTTGTGGCAGCATTGATTTTGCGATTACAATTGTAAGTGCAGATAAAGCTGGAAAAACAACCAGAAACGCGATCGTTATCTCAGTTTTGCTGATGTTACTTTCAAAGAAACTTTTGCTTAGCATAGTAGTTACAATAAAAAAAGTTGGCAAAATTGTAGAAAAAGCTATAAATAATAAACCAAGAAGTGCTGCTTTTGATGCGTATTCCCTTAGCTTAAACCTCTGTATTGATAAAAATTCGTCAGCAAGTTTCTTTAACTCTTGAGCACCGCTTCCACTGTTATATACACTTAATAGCTGGTTTATACCTCTTTTAATTTGTATCGAAGTTGTTCTATTAGATAAAGACGAGAATGTTTTTTGTAATGAAGCGCCTTTTTCGATTTCTTTTGTAATATTTTTTAGTTCTCTGTTTAATTCACCGTTTTCCTCGCTAGCAATCTGCAAAGCCCTCGAAAAATTTATATTCATTTCAAGTAATAAAGCCATTGTTCTTAGAAATACTGGTAATTCGCTTTCCATTTTTGCTGTTTTTGTCGCAAGCTGTAAATCAGGCAATTTTATGAATGCTAATAAAAACAGCGCAAACAAAACTAGCAAAACC
>JAHFGR010000085.1 GCA_023247345.1 Microcaldota archaeon
TGTCTGGCAAGCAGGTTAGCTGCAATAATCCTTTTTCCAGTGTCTTGATAGGTATTCCCTATTTCTACTAATACTTTTGTGCTTGTTTTGATTGCTTTAAATGCAGCAGCTCTTGCATCCTTAAATTTACTTTGCCCAATTACTGTTTTCAAATTTTCAAAGCTTTCTTTTAATCTTTCTACAGCACCTAATCTAACATCCGCATACTCTGAATTAATCGCAAGAAATTGTAACGCACCTTTATTTTTTACAATAGTGTCTAAGCCTTGCATTCTTTCTGCTGATTTTCTGCTTTGAAGCAAATCTATAATTCTATTAGAAGTTAATTCTTCTTGTCCGCCTTGTCTTGATTTAAAAACAGCAGGAGATATGTGAGCTCGTCCTCCGGTTGTCCTAACAGCTAAAACTCGATTACCCATTCTTATCACATTTATACTTTAAATACAAATATTTATAATTAGTGCAGAATTTTGTTATATGGTACGCCATATAACCTATCTCTCATAAATTACTGGGTTTGAAAATCCGTCTACTTGGGAGGCAGTCTTTCCAGGGAAACCTTCAAATTTAATTTTTCTATCTTCAATCATTTGAACCAACACTACTCCTTTTACTTCGTCATGGCCGATTGCCTTTATTCCTTTCGCATAACTTATCCTATCCCAGAATGCTCTATCTCCGGTTTTGTAATCTATCTCAACCAATTCATATTCTACAATTCCATTAGATTTACCTATGCTTGCTGGATCTGGTGAATTTCCTACAACCGCAAATTGTTTGGCTTCTCCATTGAAATCTCCAATTGAAACTACTATTTGAGATGGATCTAGTCCATTATAAGCAAATGAAAGATGTGTTTTCCAATATTCGCCTGGACCACCTTTATCTCCACCTGTATTTTCAACAAACCAATTGCCCACCAGCTTGCCATCGATATCATAATCTATCTTTCCACCACGTGGGTCTGCTTGCCTAATATTTTTTGCTAATAACTGGCTTTTTATTGGCTCTACAAAATAAGCAAACATATCTACTGTATGGATCTTCCATGGTTCTCCTTCATACAGTTTTGGGGTTACAAATCCTTTCAAAATAACATTATCATCATGAACACTGAAATCAAATGCATTTGCTCTTCCTATTAATTCACCTGCAGTGACATTTATGCCTTTACCATACCTAAATTCTGTGTTGCCATAAAATTGTGCAATTCTAGATGATAGCTCTTTAACATGGATATAGATTGTATAGAAGGTGCATGTATGGTGAATAACAATTCTATAGTCCCCCTTTCTTCCACTTACGAGGCTTATTTCTGTAATTGTTCCATTAGCTGGTGCTAATACATCTCTAAACTCACTTGGATTATCTTCTCTCTGCCAGTCTGGCGGATAATAATAACCATGGTCAATTGGCGTGACATGGCCACCAATCATTAAGCCAATTGGCTCTATTAGTTCTATATCTTCTAATCTTCTTGTTGGTGATGTGAAATTTACCGTTCCTTCTCCGCTGCAAGGCTTACCATAAGAAAATTTTCCATTATATGCCTGTTTGCCTGTGCTAGGCAGTTTTTGCTTTGTTCGGTTTTCAGTTGAATATGAGATCACTGGTTCCTTAATATCTTTTTCAGATGTAATAGAAGAAGGTTTATCTTGCGATTCATTTTGCTTTTCAGGTAAATCTATTGGAGAAGGTGGTGTTTTTGTTTCTGTCTTATTTTCAATTTTTGTTTGCTGCTGTGAAGTGCAACCGATAATAAGAATAATAAGCGTGAATACTAAATAAATTTTCATGATAACTAGTTGCCTTGGCAGCTTAAAATAGTATCCTTACCAATTTTCTGGTAGCTACCTATTTATAAGTAATTAGTAAATATAATTATGGAGATATAATGAATTCTGATGTTAAATTGGCAGCAGCCCAGCTTAAGAAAGGCAAATTTATCGTGCTTTACGACGGCGATGAGCGAGAAGGCGAGGCAGACTTAATATTTCATGCAAGTTTTGCAACACCAGCAAAGATAGCTAGGCTTAGGAAGGATGCAGGAGGACTTATCTGTTTGGCAACTAACATCCAAATCGCCAATAAGATAGGGTTACCTTTTTTTGTCGACCTTCTTAATAATAAAAAGCTTAAGGCAATTCGCGTTAACAAAACTGCGTATGGTGATAAACCCGCATTTTCGCTTCCAATAAATCATCGGGACGTTTATACTGGTATCCCAGACAATGATCGCGCTTTAACAATTAAACAATTCGCCAATTTAATCAGAAAGGCGCACAGTGCAATGCGCAATGCGTTCATACAAAATTTCTATGCACCTGGCCATGTCTTTTTGCTTATTGGCCGCGGTTTAAAAAATCGCAGAGGTCATACTGAGTTATCGCTTGAGCTTGCAAATCTTGCAAAATTGCCAGCAGCAATGGTTTTATGTGAAATGCTCGGCAATGGCAAGGCACTTAGTAAGAAGAAAGCGCAGGCATATGCAAAGCAGTATGGCTTTGTTTTCTTAGAAGGCAAGGATATTTTTGAGGTGAAAAAATGAGATTGGGTATAGTTGACACAATGTTTTCCCGGGTAAATATGGGTGAAATAGCAATCAACGAGCTTAATAAGAATTACAAAGTTGAAATCGTCCGACGAACTGTTCCTGGTATAAAAGATTTAGCAGTTGAATGCAAAAAATTGCTCGAGCTCGAAAAATGTGATGTCACGATGGCATTAGGCATGGTTGGCTCAGCACCAATCGATCTACAATGCGCACACGAAGCAAGCCTAGGTATTCAGCAAGCAAAGCTTATGACAAACAAGCATATCATCGAGGTTTTTGTTCATGAAAACGAGGCGTGGAGCGAGAAAGAATTCATAGAAATATGCGAGAATCGTATTCGTAAACATGCGCACAACGCAGTTTTAATTGTTAAAAATCCAGAGCAGCTTATTAAAAATGCTGGCCAGGGTTTAAGGCAGGGTAAGGACGATGAAGGTCCGATCACTGGTTCGCAGAAAATTACAATCGGTATCGTAGTATCGCAATTTAATAACGAAATAACTGACCGAATGCTTAAGCAGGCTAAAAAAACCGCTGCAGAGGAAGGTGCTGCAGTACAGGTTGCGCATGTAGCAGGTGTATTCGACATGCCGCTTGTAATAAAAAAAATGTTGATGGATAAAAAAATCGCAGCTGTTGCTGCATTGGGCGCAGTAATCAAAGGAGAGACAGCGCATGATGAGGTAATAACAAAAGATGCAGCGCGAAGAATCGGAGACCTTTCACTTGAATTTAGAAAGCCAGTAACATACGGCGTAATAGGTTATGATGCAGATTTCGAACGCGCTGACGAACGCGCAGAACCATACGCAGATCATGCTGTAAAAACAGCAATCTTGCTCATCAATACATTAAGGCAATAACGAAGAGATTATCCCGAGATAGAAAATATCAAGAGGCACATCTATGGAAGTTGCTGAAGCATTTTTACCAACCAGGTTCGGAAAGTTTCGAATTTACGTCTTTGCTGATAGTGGTAAAGAGCACGTGACGCTTGTTGCTTGCAATCATAAAATACACGAAGGCATGCCAGTGCGAGTTCATTCCAAATGCTTTACCGGAGATACGTTCGTCTCGCTAAGGTGTGATTGCCGCGCGCAATTGGAAGAATCGCTTCGATACATGAAGAAGAAGAGATGCGGAATCTTAATTTACTTGGATCAGGAAGGAAGAGGCATCGGTCTTTTTAATAAAATAAAAGCATATGCTCTTCAGGATCAAGGGCTAGATACTGTCGAGGCAAACACGCATCTTGGCTTTCATGATGATTTACGCGAATATTCAATAGCTGCAAAAATATTACAGTATTTCGGAGCAAACGACATCGCGCTTTTAACTAACAATCCAAAAAAGATCGAAGGACTTAGAAAGTACGGGATCTTGGTAAGCAAGATAATTCCAATAATAACAAGAACAAATAAGTACAATAGAAAATACATCGAGACAAAAGCAAAAAAGATGAACCATCTTATTAAAATTCAGGAAGTTGATCGGATATGAAAACTGAAAAAATTAATGACCAAAAATTCATGTCGCTAGCCTTAAAACTTGCAAAAAAATCAAATCCGTCTCCGAATCCGCGTGTTGGCGCAATTATTGTTAAAGATGGAAAAATTATTGGGAAAGGTTATCATAAAGCAGCTGGCGAAGCGCATGCTGAAGTAGTTGCAATAAATTCTGTTAGAGATAAAAACGAATTAAAAAACGCAATACTTTATGTAACTCTAGAGCCATGTTCGCATTATGGTAGGCAACCACCTTGCACAGATGCAATAATCAGCGCTGGAATTAAGAATGTAATTATAGGTTGCGAAGATCAAAATCCAAAAGTAGAAGGAATAGAAAAACTAAAGCAAGCTGGTTGCGATGTGAAAATGCTAAATGATCAGGAATGCCACGAACTTAACGAAGCGTTTTTTAATTGGATAAAAACTGGCAAACCATTTGTTATGCTAAAGCTTGCTATGACCCTAGATGGTAGGATTGCAACAAAGACTGGCGATTCAAAATATATCAGCAATTCGCAATCACGTGCATTAAGCTATGCCTGGCGGGATAATTTTGACGGAATAATGGTCGGGATAAAAACTGTACTGGTTGATAACCCCAGATTAACCTCCCGCGCACCAGGTGCAGCCAACCCAACTCGTATAATTGTTGATAGCAAGTTACGTATTCCGCTTACTTCGCAAGTGCTCGAGCAAAATGCAAGGCGCATAATTGCAACAACTGACAAATATGACAAGGAAAAAAAGAAGCAACTCGAGTCTTTAGGCGTTGAGATACTTGTTCTAAAGGAAGAAAAAACTTATTATGTTGATTTGAAACAGCTTTTTGACGAGCTCGGCAAGAGAAATATTATTTCACTTATGGTTGAGGGAGGCGCAGAACTCGCCACTGCACTTTTAGAACAAAAACTAATAAACAAAGCAGCATTTTTCATTGCTGCAAAAATACTCGGTAGCGGAAAGAATGCCTTTGACGGAAGCGGCGTAGAACGTATGGATGATGCGCTGCAGTTGAAGAACGTTTCAATCCGTAAACTCGGCGAGGATGTTTTGGTGATGGGGTATTTCTAATTAGAAAGAGACTTCTAGACCTGGAATAAGAGGTTTCGCATTTACAATTTCTGGTGTAGCTGTTATAGGAGCGGTTGGTAGTTCATCCACTGCCAACGAAACGCTAAATTCATCCTCTCCTGAAACAAAACCCATTTTTCTTATTTTTCCAAATGAAATTTTTGGTTCTTTTCCATGCACGGGCCGTCCATCATAGTTCTCCTTAAACATGGCTAAATTTCTTTTATTGAAGCCTGTAAAATTCGTTGTTGCATCTATCGGGATCCATCGTCCATTAACATAAACCTCATTCCATGAATGCGATTCCGTAATGCCTACTTCTATTGATTTAAATGCAGGTTCACTTGTTTCTAGTCTTATAAAGTTGGTAGCATTACCAATCCAAAGATTTACTATCAATCCTGCTTCCATAGCAAGCGCATAATAAAGTGCTGCAAAATGTCTGCACACACCTAATTCTGCTTCTACGAAAGATGATAATTGTTCATCGTTTGGATCACGCTTATAGTTACCTTCTAGTTCATTAAATACAGCTAATAAATCTGCCCTATCTTTATAAGGATATTTCATAACACTCCTTACAAGTTTGATCAATTCGATTGCTCTGCCATCTTCGCTTAAATCCAGGAGTGTTTTAGCTCTTAGTTTTAGTTCCTCTATTTTAGGACTAGTATCTACAGCAACTGTTCCAGAATAAGGAGTGCTCGTTACTTCTCTTTTAAAGGTTAGTTCTAATATAGGCGGCCTCTGCGG
>JAHFGR010000086.1 GCA_023247345.1 Microcaldota archaeon
GCAGTACTTAAGGGTACAATTGCAAAACTCGAACGCGCATTAATCAATTTCATGCTTTCTTTGCAAATATCGCGCGGCTATTTAGAAATTATGCCTCCGCATATGGTTAATACTAAAATGATGCAAGGCACTGGGCAATTACCAAAATTCGAAGAGCAATTGTATAAATGCAGAGACGATGATCTTTGGTTAATTCCAACCGCAGAAGTTCCGCTTACTAATTTATTTTCAGATGAAGTTTTAGATGAAGGAAAATTACCAGTAAAACTGATAGCCCATACTCCATGTTATAGGCGCGAAGCTGGTGAATACGGAAGAGACATAAAAGGGTTAATTAGACAGCATCAATTTAATAAAATTGAAATAGTAAAATTTGCGCATCCGGAAAACAGCTTCAATGAATTGGAAAGCCTAACGCGCGATGCCGAATCTGTTTTGCAATCGCTCGAGTTGCCGTATCGAGTTGTTGAGCTTTGCAGTGGTGATCTAGGCTTTGGAAGTGCTAAAACATATGATCTGGAAGTTTGGGTTCCAAGCCAAGAAACTTATCGAGAAATCTCCTCTTGCAGTAATTTTACCGATTTTCAAGCAAGAAGGGCAAATATAAAATTCCGCAATGCAAAAGGCGAGTTGCAATTTGTTCATACACTTAATGGCAGTGCATTGGCAGTAGGCAGAACGCTAGTTGCAGTACTAGAAAATTACCAGGAAGGGAACAGCATTCAAATTCCAAAAGTTTTACAGGATTTTATGGGCTGCGAAGAGATAAATTTCTAGCTATGGGCATTGGGCCTTGAGCAATGGGCAATATGAAATTCTTTATTTCAAAAAATGGCATAGAATATTACTATACTGACAAATTTCTATACGCAAAAAAGAAAGGTCAAGCCGAACCATATAAATTAGCTTTATTCGATAAGCATTTCTATAAGCTTCGTTTATACAATCGCGTTCCAATTTTAGAAATTGATGGTTTGCGAATGCAATTAGTTAAAGATTTCAAATCTCCTTTAGACTATTCAAAAGAAATTACTTCGAGATTGCGAATAGGAAAAAATGACCTTGCTCTGGACACATGTATGGGTTTAGGATACACGGCAATTGCAGCTGCAAAATATGCACAAAAAGTAATCACGTGCGAATTAAGCAATGCAGTATTGCAATTAGCTAAATGGAATCCGTTTTCTAGCGACCTTTTTGCTGGCAACAACATCGAATTAAAACAAGGAGATGTTGCCTCGATTATAACCGGATTTAAGGAAAAGACATACGATGTAGTAATCCATGATCCCCCTCGCTTTTCGCATGCGCCGCATCTTTATTCGTCTCAGTTTTATTCAGAATTATTCCGCGTTACAAAAAGCAAAGCGCGTTTATTTCATTATGTAGGCTCGATTGGAAAGGAATCTGGAAGGAAAATAGAAAACGAAGTAGGTAAGAGACTGGAGGCAGTAGGGTTTAGGAACATAAAATTTGAAGCAAGACTACAGGGTTTGTTTTTTGCTAAGTGAAATTAGTATGTTTCTACTTCTAATTCTTCTATCCTTTTAAAGTCCTTTACATTTTTGGTCAAAAGTTTGTCATTGTTTGCTATGCAGGAAGCAGCTATAAAAATATCGAAATCATCTATCAAATCCCCTTTCTTAGCTAAACCATCAAATATTCTGGCTGCAATATTCGTAGTTTTTAGATCTATATCAAATACCTTCGCAATTTTAAGTATTTCGTCTATTGTTTTTCTGTTTTTTTCTTTTTTTGAGGATTTTCTTACTCCTACCTCCAGTTCGTATATATTTATTACAGTTGTAGATAACTCTTCCTGGGTTTCCAACAACTTTTGAAAATGGTTTATTGCTTCTTCCCTTTCATTAAGAAAGTCTATTATAAAGCCCGTATCTAGAACAACCATTTTCTTACCCTCGTTTTTTTTCTGTGCTCATATATCTCTGTTTTTATCTTGTCCCATTCTTCCTTGTTTTCTTTGAAAGCCCCCGCAAGCCTTGCGAATGCTGCATAATCAGTGCCCTTTCTTTTCTCTTTAATTATTCTAAGTATGGCTTCAGAAAATGAATCCTCATTCTTTAATTTTTTTAGTTCAGTATACGCCTCTTCTGATAGACTTATCACCTTCACCATCATTTCACCTGTATATGCATATGCATGCACATATATTTAAAAGTTTTGTTTTTCTGGTTTTTTCGCGTCCTTTAAAGTTAATTTCAATTTTTTAATCTCTCGCATAACATACCAGTAACCAAAGATAGCAACCAAAACACTTGCAAGCAATATCGAAATCCAGATGCCTATCTCCTTAAGGCCGAGAAAATATGCAAAAAATAGTATCGCTGGAATAGTAACTACAAAAAATCTTAGAAATGCCATAACTAAAGAGAGATGCGCCTTTGCAAGACCTTGCAGAACCGAGCCTGATATGATTGCAACAGCAGTGGCCGCATACGCAATTGCAGTAATTCTTAGGTAATAAGCAGTACCGGCAATTACTTCCTTATCCTTTGTAAAAATTCCTGCTAAGTTGTCTGCGAATATAAGTACTATTACTATTGAGATAACTAGAAACTTTGTAGAGTATTCAATTGCTTTTCTATATGTCTCCATAACCCGTTCTAATTTTTTTGCACCAAAATTTTGGCCCACTAACGGAACAACTGCAGTGGCAATTCCAATAGCGGGTAATATGACTAGTTGGTCTATTCTGGTTCCAATTCCAAAAATCGCAATAGCATTTTCGCCGAAATCGCTTACGAACTTTATTATTATTAGAAAACCTAAAGATACTGATGCATGTTGCAATGTAACTGGGATTGCCTGTAATAATATTCTAATCCAACTCGCTATATCTACCTTTAATCCTATTCTGATTAAATCTTTTTTTAGTACGTGATAACTTAGGATTATGGTAGCAATTATTTGTGTTGCGACTGTAGCTAGTGCAACACCAGCAACGCCCATTGCAGGAAATTCAAACCAGCCATACATGAACCAGGGGTCTAATAGAACATTTAGAAAGAACCCAAACACCAGCACGTATCCAAATGTTTTCGTATCGCCTATGGAGTTAAGTATTCCGTTTAGAACCATTGCGAGGAAAAAGAATGGCAATCCATAATATATTATGTTCATGTACTCTATGGATAGTCTGTTTAGATCTCCAGTTGCACCTATAGTGCTAAATAATTGCTCAGAAGTGTAAATTCCTATTATTCCTGACAGTATTGATAGTACTATTGTAAAAAGTATGCCTTGTGTTGTGATATTTTTTGCAGATTCTATATTTTTTTCTCCTCTAGCGCGAGATGAAAGCGCATTTACAGCAATACTTACTCCCATTCCAATTGATAAGATCAGAAAATAAATAGGAAAAGATATTGAAACCGCAGCAAGTGCAGTTACTGACAATTGTCCAACAAAATACGCATCAGTTGCATTGTACATTGCCTGAAAAAATAAACCTATGGCAGCAGGCAATGCCATTTTTTTAATTAGCTCTGTAATCGAGCCTTCTGAGAGATCTACCTTCATTTTTTTCCTTCTTAATTTTATTGATCCAAGAAGAACTGCGGTGTTGGCGGATCAGGTTTATCGCCTTTTCGCTCACGAGTCTGTCTAACTATTTTTGGCAACAGTTCGCGTGGCACTAACTCATAACCTGCATATTCCTGATACCAAATTGCGCGTCCTTGTGTTACGCCTCGTAAATCATTACTAAATCCGAACATTTCTGCAACTGGCAAAACAGTTGTAATAGCCGCGTTTTCTCCTTCTTGTTGCATATCAATGAGTTGTCCGCGTCTTCCGTTGGTCATGTTTATCACATCACCAGCATAATCCTGTAATGTGTTGATAAGTACTTTTTGTTTTGGCTCTAGCATTTGTACGCCTGCAATAAGCATTGCGGCATATATAGGATTTCTAGTTGTTGGAATCATCTGCGCAGGACCTCGATGTATATTATCTTCGTGAAGAACAGCATCATCTAGCGTAACTTTTACGCCTGTAACCTTTTCCTTTGCAAGCGGGCCTTTATTCATTGCTTCTTCAAAACCCTGTATCATAAGTTCTTCTATTTCATTTAGATATTGAATACCTTTTGTTCCGTTAACTAGCATATTACCTTTATAAATATGGTAAATATTTCTTACCTCGTTTCTATCCATTCCAAGCTCAATCAGTTTTTCCCATAGTTCTTTTCTTGGTTTTCCTTCAGGTATTTCACCGTCGTTCATTGCTTTTAGTATTGCTGGCGGCACGGGTTCTACAATAAATTTAAGTCGGTTATGTTTGTTTGGAGATTTGCCTTCTATCGGGCCAGCCTTTGCATTAATTGTTTCTCTATAAACAACGAGTGGCGGCGATGTTACAATAGGTACTTTCTTTTCATTTATTATTTTATACTCGATTATTTCGAGATGCAATTCACCATTACCGCTCATTAAGTGCTCGCCAGTTTCCTGGTTAAGTTCTATTTTTATTGTTGGATCTTCTTTTGAGATGCTCCTTAATGCTTCAATTAATTTTGGTAGATCTTTTTGGTCTTTTGCCTCTATGCTTTTTGTAATAACAGGTTCGCTGTAATGTTTTATCTGTTCAAATGGTTCAATAGGCTCGCTGCTTAGAGTTTCACCAACATAAACATCCTTTAATCCAATAACTGCACCTATGTTACCTGCGATAAATCTATTTGCCTGTATTCTGTCAGGCCCCATGAATATGCCGACCTGTTGTGTTTTGCCATAAACCTTTTTTGATGAAACGTATATTTGCGTTCCTTTTTCAACAGAACCAGAAAATAATCTAACAACTCCAACTTCCCCAGCATGCTCATCATAAACTATGCCGAACACTACGCCAACTACCATTCCTTTTGCATCGCATGCAAGCATTGTTTTTCCATGTTCGGTGGTTAAATCGCCGTTTTTCCATAATACAGGAATTCGATATTGCTGCGCAACCTTTGGGCTTGGCAAATTAAGAATAATCATCTCCAATAATACGTCATCGAGCGGGCTTTTTTCAACTAAATATTTATGGTCACCTGCAACGCATTTATCATAAATATCCTTAAATGAAATATTGAATTTTTTCATCGAGTTTATCGAAAGCGCCCATTTGTTGAACGCAGTACCAAATGCGACATTGCCCTTGTTAACTGCAATAAGCCAGGCATCCTTTTTATCTGCAGGTGCATTTGCATCGATAATTTTGTTAACCTGATTTATAATTTTTATAAACCTGTCCTGCATTTGTTTTGCATCCAGTTTTAATTCGTTTATTAATCTGTCTATTTTGTTAATGAAAAGAATCGGTTTAGCGCGTTCTTTAAGTGCTTGCCTTAGGTTTGTTTCTGTTTGAGGCATAACTCCTTCAACGCTATCTATGACCAAGCACACACCGTCAACTGCGCGCATTGCCCTTACAACATGAAATCCAAAATCAACATGTCCTGGCGTGTCGATTAAATTAACAAGATAGTCCTTTCCCTGAAATTGAAAACCAAGAGAAATGTTTGCTGACTTGATTGTAATCCCTCTTGCCTGCTCTTGCGCATCGAAATCCATGACACGCTGTTCGCCGGCGAGTTCTTTGCTGATTAGACCAGCGCGTGCTACCAGACTGTCAGTAAGCGTTGTTTTGCCATGATCAACGTGTGCTACAATAGCGACATTTCTGATCTGTTCGGTATTATCCATTAATCTTTGAACTTCTTCAACTACAAATTCCTTTCTTACCATAGATTCACCAACTTATTATAATCTCTAAGCAAATAGAATTTTTCCTAACTAGTTAGTCTAAAATTAGGTAATTATAATTAGGTAGAAAGAAATA
>JAHFGR010000087.1 GCA_023247345.1 Microcaldota archaeon
CTAATCTCTGTGCACTAATCATGTGAATCACTTTTTTCTAGCGCGGTCGCAAGCGGAACCAATGCTACCCCAAGACGATTGGACGGAAACTCGCCGAGGTTGACGACCCTCCTCAAGCCGTAGAGGACGCCACGCCTGAGAAGGCCCAAATAAGATGAATCTAATCTCCAAAGACTTCTAGAATCTAAACTTTCCCGTACTGACATGCTGCAAGGAATACCTGTTTCAGCATCAGGCATATGCCAACCATCTTTCTTTGGAAATTGTTCGATTAAGTGAATTCCGTCAGTTACTCTTATTTGGTATTTGTTTTTTCCTAAATCAACTAATTCGAAGTCTGGATGTTCGACTACTAAAACGCAATTTTTCTTTCCTCTGAATTGTTTTGGAACTTTGAATGAAATAGAATATTTTACTTGATTTATATCCCGATTAAAAACAACTTGCTCACCAAATGGTTTATCTGGCGCTTCGTAGATAACTAGGGTTCCGGTCCATGCTGGATAATTTTGTCTAAGATATTGCTCATCTCTTGACCTTCGGTCACGATCTCCCAAAGAGCTTCGCTCTTCAGGATCTTTTGTTTCTGTTAAAATTCTATCATGAATACCATTTGGAACTATTAGCTTTCCTTCTCTTTTTGCTAGAACGAGCGCTTGAAATAGGTTTAATCCCTTATGAAATTCTATTACCTGTTTTACTGCCTCTGGATCTAATGACCTTAGCATTTCCCTTGCCTTTTTTACTTGCTCTTGATATGATTGGCCTGTAACATCTGCAGTTCGAACTTCATGTTTCGGTTCTCTTGTATATCTCCTAAACGGATCGATCGCCCGTGTAACTCTCGCAACATCCTTGATTTTAGCATCAGCACAAGTAATCATGATATCTCGCCTTCTTCTTTACCTGCAATTAGTTTTCCTTTGTGGTAAACTCTTCCAGCTTTGAAATATTTATAATCGACTTTTGCATTTTCTCCTTCTACATTTATCTGCCCCCCAACCATCAAAGTGCCGATCATAGGAAACTCTGTAAAGAGCGCGATATTATGCATTGAATCATATACACTCCCAAATATAGCAATAAAACCATTCTCCATGCTCCATCCAACTCTTCCAAAAACATTTCCATTAACAGATACTTTTCCTCCATTCATTCTGGATCCAACAGAACCACTTGTGTTAATTCCACTAGCCCAACCAATATCTCCTTCTACTTCAATTCTACCGCCAAGCATATTATCGCCAACATTTCCTGTCATACCACCCTTAACAAGGATACGGCCACCTTTCATTTCGTGTCCTACATTGCAAGATTCCAAATGTCTTGCTATACCTACTTCTACGTTTGCTATAATCATACCGCCTTCCATGTACGAGCCTACACTTGCAAACACCTGTCCGTTTGAAATAATTGTTCCTCCCTTCATTTTATCTCCGATGCCTGCTACATTTCCATTAACGATTATTACTCCACTTTCCATGCCATGTCCTACGTTTCCTATCCAATCTTTAACATCAGTTATTGTTAGATTTTTAGTATTTTTATACCCTAAACTTTGTGGAGTGCAGTCAATATTTTTCAATGAGATTATACATTCATCGTCCTTTCCAGTATTAATAAGCGCACTAATGAAGAGGCCACTCAGTCTAAATTTAGCATCATCTTGATATGGGATAAGCGAGATAATGAATCCTTCTAAGTCTCTGTTTGATATACTAATCCCTTCTAAAAGAGAAATCGCAAGATTGTAATCTTCATCGATTTCATTCTGGATTGGTGGTTTTCTTGATGTTACCTGTGACATCCATTCTAGCCATGCATTATGGACCTTTGCCATTGTGCCTTCTTTTGTATCTGCTTCTCTAACTGCTTGCGAGCGTTCTTTTTTATATCCCCTAAATGGATCGCTAACACTAACAATACCACCAGAAGGTGCGATTCGTCTTTCAGCATGAGCAAGCATAGTGGTGTTTATGTTAAAATGTGTTTTAATAGTTATCGGAATAACAATGCTAAATTCATGAGAATAATTGCCGAGCAGGTTGACGTGCTTTTTTAAATAATTCCTAATCTCAGGAAATATATATACTAAACTTTCTTAAAATTGGGAAAGAAATAGACTAATCATTCCTGAAAATAGGAAACTTTTTAAATACACGCTAAGAAAATACATAATGGAATTCGATACGCTAAAGGACACACCAAAGATAAAGGAAATTGCACTAGAACGAATAACGGCAGTCAAAGGATTAAAAACCAGATATTTTCTGGGGGCAGTTAGATTAGAAAGTGAACCAAGAATAAAAGTATTTCGTGGATTCCGCGGGGTTGGAAAGACTACTGGGTTATTGCAGTTATTAACTAATAACACAGATAAAGCTATTTACATCTCTCTTGACCATCCATATGTAAGCCAATTCGCGCTGTACGACGTATGTAACCAACTTATAAAAACAGGCTATAAAACCATTCTAATAGACGAAGTTCACTATTATAAGAACTGGCAACAGGACACAAAGGCTATTTACGATGATTTTTCCAGTGTGAATTTGGTTTTATCAGGAAGCGCACCATTGGCCTTTGAACCTGAAAGAAGATATGAGATTATAGATGTTGAACCAATGTCAGTAAGAGAGTTCTCAGAATTTCGGGGAGAAAAAATTAACGCTACTGAAAGCTGGTCTGATATTAATAAAACTTTAGAGTTTCTAACTTCTAACAGTTGGATCTATAAGGATTATAGTGCATACATCAAAGCCGGAGCCTTTCCGATTTGTTTCAGATATTTTGGTGATAACGAGGATGCAGATATAAAGAACATCAATAAAAGTATCTATAACAGCATATTAAAGTCAATTAGAAATGATGCTCCATTTTTTGCAAAAGTGGATGCTGATACTGTTCGTGCAATGGAAAGATGCTTGATATTAATCGCGAACTCTCCAATGGGTGAGTTTAGTATTAACAATCTTTCAAAACATCTTGAAATAAGCAAGAACAAAAGTTACGAAATAATTTCTATCCTGGAATCCATGAAAATACTGAGACTTGTCAGACCATATGGAAAAGGTGCAAAATTAGTAACTGGAGAACCGAAGTTAATGTTCTACCATCCAAATTTAAGATGGGCCGTTTGCGATGCAATTAAGCTGAATCCTGACGTTGGTGCAATCAGAGAAGAGCTAGCAGTTTTCTGTTTTTTTCAAAGGGGATGGAAGGTAAATACTATAAAGGGAATGAAAAGAAGTCCTGATTATATAATAGAAAAAGGAAAGGAAAGGATTATAACTGAAATTGGCGGTCCGTCTAAAGGCTACTCGCAATTAGCAGAATTCAAGGAAAAAAAACTTGTTATAAATGATAAACAGCTTATAACTCTGGCACTATTTTAGGTTTTATTAGTTGGGGCGATGTGCCGATCATTTTTGTTTATCAACCTTCGGATAAATTAATTTCGCTCGATGATATATCTTGCCACCATAAATAGTCTCTCCTAAACTCTCGTATTCGCCTTCTATGTGAACCTCTCCGCCTTTCATGTGAAGACCGACTGCATTTCCACCATTGCCTTTGATCAAAATGCTTCCTTTGCCCATTTCGCAACCTATTAAACCCAATGCGTTTCCTTCAACAATTAATTTCCCGCCCCAAATACCTGTTCCTGCCCCGCTACTTGCATTACCTTTTAGAATTACAGTGACACCTTCTTGAATACCCCTGCCAACCCAACCTGCAGCATTTCCTTCAATTATTAATAGACCACCTTTAGCGCTATCAGCAAACCAATTTCCCACATCACCGATTATAGTCACGTTTTTCGTGTTTTCAGAACATAAATAATCTGGTTTTGGATCCAAATGCGATGTATGGATTACGAAATCAGAATCTGGGCAATTATTTATTAGAACACTTAGGAAAGCACCTGCCTTTGTTGCAAACATGTACCTAACTAGTCCCTCATGCCCATAACCGCGCAAAATGCCAAAATCATAATCTAAATCTTCGTCTTGCTGGAATTCTGCTATTGCGACGCTAAACTTTTCAACATCTCTCGTGGAATAATTTATTCCTTTTAACAATTCGCGAATTTTATTAAAAGTAGTTGGATACCAGATTTTTCCATCTTCTTCTAAACGAAATTTTTTCCAAGCTGCTATCAACTGTGTCAACTTTTTGTCTTTCTTTACATCTGGTGCTCGCACATCTTGTTTTTTCTCGCGTTTGTATTTGTCGAATGGATTGCTAGCGCTAACAGAAGTAGGAATACTTTGGGCTCTTACTAACTGTCTTATGCTAGGCCTCATTTTTATCAACCTCTGGATAAACTAATACGCCTTTATGATATAATTTCGCTCCTCTAGTACGTTGAGGTTGATATAGTTCGCCATAAATATGAATTTCTCCACCGGTTGGTCCATCATCCGGAGTCGGGAATATATCCGAGCTGCCAGTTACTATTACTTTTCCTGCTGTCATTTTATTTCCAAAACCACAGTCAACATCTCCGTCAATTGTTACATTTTTGGTATTTCTAAAACACATCCAATCTACTGTAGCATCTAAATGTTTTGTTATAACTATAAAATCGCTATCTGCGCTATTATTATCAATGCACTAAGAAATATTCCTGCTTTCTGAGCAAAATCTTTTTCCTCTTGAAATTCAACGAGCGCAATTGAAAATTTTGTAATATCTTCTGCTGGATAGTTTATTCCTTTTATCAATTGCAAAACATTCCTATAAGTTTTTTCTGGAAACCCATCGTAGATGAATTTTGCCCAAACTGATTTAAGCTCTGGGAGCGCCTCGTTTTTTTTTATATCCGCCTGTCTGACATCTTGCGGTGGTTCTTTCTTATATCTATCAAATGGTCTGGCTATTTCCGTTCGAGCAAATCCACTTCCAAATGGTCTTTGTGCATTAGCTATCATTATTCTCACCCGATAACCTATTTGCTAATTTATGAACAAAAGTTCTGAACCATCCGCCAGCAATGAATTTACCTTTATTATAAACAGCGCCAGTAATTACCTCTCCGATACTTTCGAAATCTCCATTAAGATGAATGCTTCCGCCTCGCATCCACTCTCCAATATGATTACCAGCATTACCATGAATTATAATCTTTCCACCGCTTCTTTTCTCATCAATTGTATAGTCGCCATCCATACTACTCCAATGATCTTCGGATTTTTTCATACTGCTTATTCCAATATCATCTCCTGCGTTTCCATGCATAACTATTGTTCCGCCTTTCATGTCATGACCAACTAAATTGCCAGCGTTTCCTTCAATAATTAGCGTTCCACTCGTCATCCTTAGACCTACCATATTTTCTGCGTTTCCCTTTACAATTATAGTTCCACCGTGCATTCCGAGCCCAACACATCTGCTTGCGTTTCCATGTATGATTATAAGTCCTTTTTTCATACTGTCTCCTACTGATGTGAAATCAATCGGTCCAACTAAACTTCCTTCTACTTCAATTGTTCCGCCTCTGTTCCAACTACCAACAGAACCATTTACATCTCCTTTTACAATAATTTTTCCGCCACGCGCATGACCACCTAAATTTTGATCTGAGTTGCCATTTATTATAATTGTTCCTCTTCTCATATCGTTTCCTAAATATTCACCAATATCGCCAATCACGGTTATATTTTTCTTGTTTTTAAATCCTAAATGACTAATTTTAGCTTCAAGATGGGTAGTAACAATTTGATAATCTTCTTCCTTTCCTCTATTTATGAGCGCACTCAGGAAAATGCCTGCCTTATAAGAAAAATGTTCTTCTTCCTGAAATTCGGCTAAAGCAAAACTAAATTTT
>JAHFGR010000088.1 GCA_023247345.1 Microcaldota archaeon
TGGCACTACCAGCCCGACTGATTTCCCCCATTCCCGTAACGTTGTTTCTACCTCTATCATAATATTAATTATATCGATCAAATAAATAAATGTTTCGCTTGCACTTATCTATTTAAAATACTTTTTAACATAAATTTACACATGCATCCTGCTATAAAAACAAGAGTTCTAGTTTCTGATTTTTCAGGTTCTACTAATGCAGACAGTAAACTATTTGGAAGATATAAACGTGAAGTTAAACAGCCGGTTCGACAATTAGATGTAAATGAAAGCAAAGTTATAGATGCAGTTAAGGTCGTATGGCAAAAAATCCGGTATGATAAATGTGATGATTGGCGCTTTCCTGCAAAATATAAAGAAGTTTTTGAACTATTAAAAGACATTAATTGTTCTGCAAAAGACGTAGAACGGTTTAGCATTGGGTTAGCTGAATTCCAAGATGAAAGATATTTTTCAGATAAAGCTGGCACATTTCTCAGTGCAATGATAAATAATTCTTCAGACACTCATTTTATAGTATACACTAAATATCTTTCAGGCGGTACAAAAGAAGTTCGTGGTATAGGTCATATGAACACAAAGCATATAACTGTAGAAGGAAATGTAGCGAACGATGTTGGTTGGGGTATGTCATCAGGTAAGATATTGGTAAAAGGCGATGCTAATGAATTTGTGGGTTGGGGAATGGTAGGGGGAGTCATTGTAATTGAGGGATACGCTTCTTCTGCTGGTGAGCGTACGATTGGTGGAAAGATAGTCATAGAGAAAGGTTTATTTCGTGTAGGTGAAGAAATGGGTAGTGGTTGCGAGATACATTCATTTGGCAAATGGCCATCACATATTATCAAAGGAGATGTAATTTTAGGTAAAGTGTTTCATAACGGAAAGCTCATCTCTCCTGAAACTGAACGAATTTAAATTATAAATTTTTTATCCTACCCCAGCAAGATGATTTATTTCGTATTCTCTTAGATTAACATTTGCTTCTATTTGTTCCTTGCAAGTTTGGCAGAATTCTGGTTTAAATATCATTGATTCTATTCGAACTGGTTTTTCTTGCATAACACAGCTTGGTTCTGTGCAATGGCCTTTTCTAAACAAATGTCCTGCTTCATGTCTTGCTGCAACTTCAATTGCCCTTAATCTCATTCTTGCCTCTTCTATTTCTGCAAAACCGAATAATGAAAGTAAAGCAACGTCATTGTATCTTCCCGCGCCTATAGACGGGCGTTGTTCTTTTCCATCCTTATCTATCAAAAATAGTTCTGGAACCATCAGTCCAAAACCAAGAACATCTTTATTAGAAATAGCAAATATATCCGCAAGTCTAACTCCAAAAGCCTTAAAATCAACTGTTTGCGGGCCTTCTGCTTCCATTATTCTGCGTAAATAACGTCCTAGCCTAACTGGTCTAATAGCGTTCCTATCAATTGGAGAATCGTCTATCAATACTCCGAATCTTTCTAAGCTCGAAATTCCTTTAAGCACTGCACTAACATCTGCGCTTTTTACATTAGAAGGATAAAGTAATCGAACTTGGACAGTTTTCATTATTATATTGTGTTTTAAGGAGTATTTAAATGTATGCTTTCATGCATCTTTTTATTCCCTATCTCCTTTATCTTATTTATGGAATTTACAGCTATTGCTAATTCAAACATTGCGATCATTAAGTATTGGGGCAAGCGAGATGAAAAATTAATTTTACCCACGAATAATAGCATCTCATTTACAATGGACGAGCAGCTTTCAACAACTACAACAGTTGAGTTTGATTCAAATCTTGCGCGAGACGAAGTGATTCTTGATAGCAAGCAAGCGGATGAAAAAGAGTTTGCGCGCGTTCATGATTTTCTTAATTTAGTTCGAGCGCGAGCAAGAATTAAAATATTCGCGCATGTTGTCTCAAATAATACCTTCCCGAAAGCAGCAGGGCTCGCATCATCGGCAAGCGGATTTGCAGCGCTCGCAGGAGCAGCAAGTAAAGCAGCAGGATTAAATTATTCAGAAAAAGAAATTTCAGTTCTTGCTCGTTTCGGAAGCGGGTCAGCAACGCGTTCGGTTTATGGCGGGGCAGTTGAATGGCAAAAAGGCAATGCAATCGATGGCAGTGATAGCTATGCTATTCAACTATCAAGCGAGAAAAATTGGAAAAACTTGCGGAATATAATCGCAATAATTGATGCTGAAAAGAAAAAAGTAAGCTCTCGAGCAGGAATGGCAGAAACAGTCAAGACATCAAAGTTATTTAGGCATAGGCTGGAGGCGGTAGGCACGAGGTTTGAGATAGTAAGAAATGCAATAAAAAATAATAATTTTGAAGCAATGGCAGATACAATAATGGAAGATAGCGATGATATGCACGCATGCATGGCAGATACAAACCCGCCAATAGTTTATATGAATGAAACCTCGCACAAAATAGCCAAAACGGTTCGCCAGTTGAATGGGGATTCAAATGAAAAAATCGCAGCTTATACCTTTGATGCTGGGCCTAATGCAAATATTTATACAACTAACCCTAAAGAAGTCAAAAGCTTGTTAAATGAAATCGAAGGCATTAAAAAAATCATTGAATGCAAGATTGGCGAAGGAATACACTACAGTAATAAGCATTTATTCTGATTTTTTCGATCTATTTTTTTCTATCTATTAAGACTAAAACTGCCGTCATATGTTGATGAACCGCCATCGTAAGTTCCCGTTCCTGTGTATGTGCCTTTTATTGAATCGTCTTGCAGCATCCCGTTAAATGGAAGTGTAAATGTTACTTGGGGGTCCTTTAATATCATCGTACCTGTCAGTTTATTTCCGTCTAGTTTGCCGCTTACAGTTCCTGCATAGTGGTACCCGCTGCCTTCATCCACGCATGCTTCACCGCCATTCGTGGTCTCTGCGCTTCCAGTATCTTCAACAGTTCCAGTAAAACTATCTCTATCCATTGATAAAACCATAATCAAATTTCCTTTGTTGTGATTTACGCAGCCATTTGAGACTGTCTCAGTTTCTGTATATGTGCCAGCCCACTTTCCATCCAGTACTCCTGCCGAACCAAATATAACATCATTTGATAACATACCAACACAACCTTCGCCAGTTCCCGTAATCTTTCCGCTTAGTTTATTATCTTTCAATTCGAGCTCCCACAAATTGTCTGCTACATCATAGAATTTTAATTTAGATCCATCTATAGCTATATCATAAATCTCAGATTCTCCATCGCCAATTTGTCTTACGGTGGGGCACCAATCACTGTCAGGATGAGACTTATCAAGTGAGACCGCATCAAATAATTTTGGATTACTATAAAGAGTTCCTTCAAGCTTGCCATCTTTTTGTTTAATTGTAACAGTAACTGGGTCAGGATTAGATCTTCCTACATATTTACAGCTTGGATTTGGACAGTTATTGGTAAAAGAAAATGTCCCACTCCATTTTCCTATTATGGCAGAATTTGATTGCGCTTGTGCACTTTGTCCAGAGTCAGTTGTACCACCTGTCGAACCGTCTAATGGGGGAGGTGTTGCTTGTGTTGGCGAGGTCGTGGTTTTATTTCCAGGTGTTCCTATCTTTATAGTAGAAGAATTTGCAGCACTTCGCTCAATGATTAAATCAGTAACAGTGCCATTAGCCTGCGCGCACGCATCTGCAAAGTAGGAGAATATTTTAGGGTAATATTCTATTCCATACCCAGGTCCATTACATTTATCTACTCCGCCTTTATCATACTTACAGTATAAACAACCCTTTCCTTCTTGCTTATAAATTGCACGGCATGATTGCTCCATAGCATCTACGATGTTAAGATTTTCAGTTTCCATTTTTTCTAGTGCATCGTTCGCTGTTTTAAGTCCTCTATTATATGAAAATAAAATAAGAGTAAGTTTATCTATATGGCTCAATTTCTTTGAACTAAAATTTTCATATTTTATTTTTAATTCCTTTATGCCCTCTTCTATCTCTCTATCAACAGTGTCGCAATTCTTTTTGTTAAGGCAGGCATCATCTACCTGCATTATGCCGCCATCTGCAGTTGCTCTACCAAGGTCTCCCAATTCATCTGCATTCATACATGAGCTTTCCTGCATTGTCAATGCATAAACCATCAAAAGATCTATCTTGCCAGTTAGGTTTTCTTGATCCATATATTTCTGGAATAGCGGTTTATACTTATTGCATTTTGAAAAATCAGTTGAAGGTTCTTTTGTTGGATCGTTGCTTTTTGGAGGAGTGTTATTCAAATTATCGTAGCTTGCATTAGCACAGAGTATTCCTTCATATCTTTTTACTTCTGTTCCATCGTTATCCTTTTTTTCTTCTGTTTTTTTATCCTTTTCAGTTATTCCTGGGAGTGTTTCTTTTTTTACTTGCGGTGTTGCACATCCAGCTAATAATAAGCCACTTACTAATATCAAAATGATAAGGTTAACATATCTCATATTCTTAATATAATTATATATAATATTTAAAGTTTAGCTATAATATCTATTCTGAACTAACGAGTATGTTGATTGCTTCTCATATATCTTTCATCCGCTTCTGTTACCAAGCCTGCTTCAAGAAGTGACTCATAAGCAGAAAATTCTGAGTAATCCATTATCCCTCTGATGCCGTTGTTATAGAATTCATCCACAGTTATTTCTCTAGGATCCTTTTTTAATTTCCATACTAACCATCTTGTTGCAGCTATTCTATTCTCTGATTTTTCATAAAATCCATTAGGCGCTTGTTTCATTTCCCAAGGATAAATTTTATTAGTTTCAAATTGCATTTCTTTAGCGTGGTTTCTGGCTTCTGTTTCAGAATAAACATAACCAGCTTCAACCAATGCTTGATAATACTGTCTGTAGTGCTCAGCCAGCAGCCCATTTAAACCATTATTTTCAAAGTCTTCTTTACTTAGTTCCTTTATCTCTTTTCCTACTTTCCAAACTAGCCATTTAACTGCTGCAATTCTAATATTTTCAATTGACCAAAGATAAAACGGCATTCTAATTAACTCCCAAGGATATAATTTATTATCCCTAAATTTACCTGCTTCTAAATGTTTTAATGTTCTTTCTATTGAATAAACAAAATTTGCTTCTACTAACGCCTTATAACACGAACAATCGTAAAAATCAGTTAAAAGTCCTCTTAGAAAATTGTCATAAAAGTCCGTTGTTTCTATCTCCCTGATATCCTTGTCGACTATTCTAATAAAATTTCTTACGACTTCTATTCTAACTTCTCTTTTTTTCCAACCAACGTGATAATGCCTTACAATATATCCACTATCATATAATTCTCCTGTTTTTCCATTAGCTATCATCTGTTTTATTTTTGCAGCTACCGCATTTCTAACTTCTGTAGGCAATAATCTTCTGATCATTGTAGTTTTACCACTTCTTTCTCTAGAAGAATCTTGTTCTGCAAAATCTATCGTCTCTTTTAGAGTTCGTGGCGCTAGTTGTTCATACCCTTTTTGTGTAATTCTGTACCTTCCTCTTCCTATAAAAAAAAGATCTAACCATTGCTTGAACTTTGCTGTTTTTTCAATCTGATCAGGAGCTAAGTTATGCTTCATTAGATTAATTCTGTGTGTTGCTGTGATTCCATTCTTTCTATATATCTGTTTGTGCATTATCTAGTATTTATTATAACCATTATAAAAATGTTCGTAAGGACTATATTTATTAAATTTC
>JAHFGR010000089.1:0-2623 GCA_023247345.1 Microcaldota archaeon
CCGGTTGTTGTACCGATAAAAGAAGATTCGCGATTTAGAGCGCCGAAAGACGTGATTTCTCAAACAAATAACGCAGTAATAATTTTTGTTTTGGATTGTTCTGGATCTATGCTTAGAACATTAGATTTTTTACAAGAAGTAGCTTGGTGGGCGGATACATGGATTCAGAAACATTATCAAAGAACAGTTAGGCGTTACGTGCATTATGACCATGCAGCAAGAGAATCAACAGCAGAAGATTTCTATCGTATCGAGGCTGGTGGAGAGAACAATATGGGTGTTGCACTATCTTTAGCCCACAGAATATTCTTAGAATATCCAAAAGAACAGTATAATAGATATCTTGTTCATCTTACAGATGGCGACTACGCTGGCCTTAATGTTACTCAAGGACACTTAGAAAGCTATAGAGGATATATGGAAAGATACAGAGATTATTATAGAGATGATGAAGACAAAATAGAAATAGTAGTCGGAAATCCGCTTATAGATTTAATATTACCTAATTGCAATGCTGTTTTTGTTTGCGAAGCTGGCGCGTATTATGATCGTGGCGGTGACCCGAGCACAACTTGGGGAAGTTCAAATGAGAATTATAGCCAACTTTTAGGCAGATTAACAGAAGAAGTTCCATCCTCGAGAAAGAAATTGAGATTTGTTTCTTACGATGAACAAGAAATAGAAGATGAGGGCCGAAGAAAAATTCCCGAGACACTCACGAATTGGTTCAGCTAAGTTGTCTGTAATTGAATTGTTCCGCTAACTATTCCACTTATAAACTCCTTAAGAAGATCGCTATTTATTTGCCATACCCCACCAGTAACTTTTAACCAGCCAGTTGATTCTAAACTGATAAGTGTAGGCGCATCTAATGGCGCTTCCTCTGGTCTTCCACTAGCAAGAGCCATCATAACTGCTTTTTCTTTTGGGTTCATTGCAGAAAATAAAACTCTTATATAATTGTCAATAACCCCAAATCCTTCGATATCAGATGCCACATGTGGAACAGTAATTAAATTATCAACAAGGCTAGCTTCTACTAGTTTTTCTGGACTTTGTTGCGCTTCCAATGCGCTCGCAAGCATATAACAAAATATAAATACTTCCCAGGGTTTATTACCTGATAGTGCTGCTAATCTATCAAGCGCCTTGTCGCTAAATGAAACACCACATTCTCGTGCTGGAGTTTGCACAATGTATTCTAATTCGCGATCAGTAATTGGTGGAACAAAAACAGTATCAAATTTTGGATCGCTAACAATGTCTTGGAATAAGTGATCAACAAATGCGTTTCTATGACATACTAAAATTTTTCTAACGTTTGCCGGTGCTTCTTTTATTTGCCTAAGAATATCTGCCATAAATTCTGACCCGAGATCGCTTAACGCGACTAACTCATCTAAACCTAAAAATACTGTTTCATCTAAACGACCAAGTGATTGCAATGGGTTTTCTGGATCAATAGATTGATCACCTAGCCCTAGCTGTTTATAAAAATTTTCCAACTTGTTTCTGATTTTTCTTAAAACCTCATCGACAGATTTTGGAACTTCGTTTTCGTGCTCTCCGCTTCGCAGATCAAAAAATAAGCCAACTGCATCTTGCCTTGCACAACCTTTTTCAATAAGCGCTTTCATTAATTCTGTTTTTCCGATTCTCCAAAATCCGCGAATGCAAATGTCTCGACCTTTTTCTAATTTTGGAAGAATACTTTCTTCAAGTGGCTTTCTTACTCTAAGAGTAGATGGTAGTTGATAGATAGCTAAGAAGTATCGATGAGACAATTTTGATAGGTCTAACTTCGCATCCATGTTATAGATATTGTTAAAATGTATTTAAAAATATATATGGCCCTGAATTTATGACAAAGATTTATAATTATAAGACGCAATAAAATATCATGGTGGGGGATAAGTTCGATTTTGAGACAACTAAGGACATAGAAATTCCTAAAGACCCATTTGAAAGAATTATCGGGCAAGAAGACGCTGTTCGCATAGCACGGCTAATTCCTAAGCAGAGAAGGCATCTGCTTTTGGTTGGACCGCCAGGCACAGGCAAGAGCATGATAGCACAGGCAATTGCAAGCGTTCTGTCAAAACCAAAATACGAAGTTTCGGTATTGCACAATGAAAATGCACCCGAACGCCCACTAATTGAAATTCGCAAGGAAGAAGATGTTGCAAAAGAATTGGCTAAAAAAATTAGACTTGGGAGAATTGTCATGGCGCATGAAGTTCCAAGCTTTGTAGCCGAGCGACTTGGCTTTCGCTGCCGCAGATGCGCAACAATAAGCGATTACGGGATAGCAATATGTCCGCAATGCGGTGCTGATAAATACATAAAACAATCGCATTCGTATTTCGAGGATAATTTTTATGGTATAGTTGCAGTTCAGCAGGAAGAAAACCTGAAGGTAACAACTGCAAGAACAACTCCTGACAACAGACAAGAACGCGTAATTTATGAGAGGCTAAAAGACGGAACAATAAATGTGCTTACTCAAACAGATATTAAAAAATTAGATGAGCAAAATAAAAAAGCGCAGAGAAAAATAATTATCCCATTAACAAGATCGACTTTTGTACAAGCAAGCGGGGCAAGCGAAACAGAATTGCTAGGC
>JAHFGR010000089.1:2633-5655 GCA_023247345.1 Microcaldota archaeon
CATACGGAAGCCATCCGCAATTAGGCAGTCCGCCTTATACGCGCGTGTTGCCTGGCGCAGTGCACGAGGCCCATGAAGGCGTACTTTTTATCGATGAACTAACAACGCTCGGGCATATTCAGAAATTTATTTTAACTGCAATGCAAGATAAATTATTTCCAATAGTTGGCCGCAACCCAACAAGCAGCGGCGCCATAGTTCGCGTGGATAATGTGCCTTGTGATTTTATTCTCGTTGGCGCAGTAAATATCAATGATGTTGGTTCACTGGCACCGGCTTTGCGTTCGCGTGTTCGCGGCGATGGCTATGAGGTTCTGATGAACGCTTTTATGCCGGATACTTCTGATAACAGAAAAAAAATTGCTCAATTTATATCTCAGGAGATAACAAAAGATGGAAAAATTCCGCATGCTACTAGAGGCGCAGCAGATGACGTGATAGAAGAAGCTCGCAGAATTGCTAAAACAATTGACAATGGAAACGGATTAACGCTTCGCTTGCGCAATCTTGCGGGTATAATAAAACTCGCAGGCGATACTGCGATCGCAGAAAGTAGCGAATTTGTAGAAGTCAGTCATGTTAAACTAGCAATAAAGAATTCCAAAAGCATCGAAGAACAGCTTCGTGATAAATATGATACATGGTGGAAAGCAGGCAGTGCTGATTATGGTATGAGCTCGCCGAAAACCGGGCCTGAGACCGGATGAATTTTATTTTTATATTTCTACATTTGGTGGAACGATATAGCTAAAGTAAATCAGTTTCAGCAGCAACTACTCTCCTCTCGATCTTGTCAATCTGTACCGAAGAGAAAATCTGACTCACCCCAACACCTCTTGCAGTCTGCTGCTGGAGTGAATCTGCTAAGAATCTAGGTAGACTTATATTAGAAACTTGTCTTAAATCGACTTGGCAAAATAACTGATCTATAAGTGGCTCATTGAAAGTAGAGTCAAATGGTTTCCACTCATTATTTATGTAAGCCTCAACCCACCAATGACCTCCGCCTTGATCAAAGAAATCATCTCTTCCTACTATTCTTGCTGATATTCCATTTAGACGATAAACTGCAGCTATTATTGATGCTCTTTCAAAGCATTGCCCAATTCCAGTCAGTAAAGATAGACTTGGACTATCACTACCATGAATAAGATCGCTGTTTCCGTGCTTAACTTTCCTACCAACTCTTATGGCTAGTTCAAGAAGTTCTTCTTTGCCAACTTGGATCCCATAAAGCCAACTTTCATCAAAACCAACACTTGGAATTACATAACCAAATTCAATAGGATATTTTAGTAACTCGTTTTTTGCTTGTTCTGATGAAGGTGTTGAGTCCATTTTGGTAAGAAGGGATGATATTGCACTTCGATCTTTTTTTGGTATGGCAAAAATAGTGCGCGCATCTGTATCAGTACCTCCGATACTAGTAAAACGATTAAAATCTAATGTAGTCATCTCTCTAAAACGCTCTTCTGATATAGGAAACCATATTCTCTCTGTTTTGTAAGGACTATGGGCCGATTACGCCTGGTAGTTGCTTTTAATTGTCGTTGCATATATAGATATATGTAAAAACGATTTAAAAAGTTATGCGTCTATTTATATACTTTTTCCAACATATAGATATTATGGATTTACGTGCTTTAGCCAGAGCCACACCATTGCCAACAAATGGAAGAAGAGATTTTACTACGATTGGAAATAGTCCGCAAATTGAAGAGTTACGCAGAACAATAAGTTTAGTTGCACCAACAAATGTACCAGTGCTAGTCACAGGAGAAAGTGGAACAGGAAAAGAATTAGTAGCGCGTGCTATTCATAAGGAAAGCCTTCGTCTTCCAGCAAAGTTTGTAGCAGTAAATTGTGCTGCAATTCCTGCTGAGCTCGTTGAAAGCGAATTATTCGGACATGTTAGAGGCTCTTTTACAGGAGCAGTAAGAGACAGAAAAGGAAGATTCCAGCTTGCACATGAAGGAACTTTATTTTTAGATGAAATTGGAGATATGCCTTTAACAACGCAATCAAAGCTATTGCGCGTGCTCGAGCTCGGAGAATTCGAGCCAGTTGGCGGAACAGATTTGCTAATCGTTGACACACGAGTTGT
Source organism: Microcaldota archaeon (assembly GCA_023247345.1). Taxonomy (GTDB): domain Archaea; phylum Micrarchaeota; class Micrarchaeia; order Anstonellales; family Bilamarchaeaceae; genus JAGVWJ01. The sequence goes on from JAHFGR010000089.1 coordinate 4,738, forward strand.
TTGCGCAACTAACAAAGATCTTGCTAAGGAGATAGAAGAAAGAAGATTTAGAAGAGATTTATATGAAAGATTAAATGTAGTAGAAATTCCTGTCCCACCATTACGCGAACATTTGGATGATGTTCCATTGTTATTGCAACACTTCTTGGAAATTTTTAATACAGCAAATGGAAGACAAATATCAATTAGAGATGAAGCTATAACAAAAGTTATAGATATTGCTCCACTTCTTATTGGAAATATTCGTGGTTTAAGAGGTTTGATAGAAAGGGCTGCGGTTTTTGCTGAAAATGAGGTTATAGCTGCAGATAACAGAGCATTTACTAACCCTAAATTAAAATTAAGGTTTGCAGCCGTGGCACATCCACATGGATTAGAAAATAAGGATGAGATTACAGAGGATAAAATTAGAGCAGTGGCAACCAAGTATGCTTTCAGACTTAAAATAAATAAAAGAGGCGACAAATATGTTGGGCTAATTAAGGACATGTCGCTTTTACTTGAGGTAAGTAAATCTAGATTAAGGGCATTTGTTTATTCTGGCAGCATAGATTTAATTAAGATTATAGAAACTGAAAGACGACGCATAATTCTAGATGCAATTGAGAAAAAGATAACAAAAAAAGAACTTGCAAAGCAGGTAGGGATTAGTAGGGCTTCGATAAGCAATTATTGTAAAAATTTGGGAATAGAATGGGAAAATTAATTTTGGCCGCTTTTTATTCGCAGTTTTGATGAAACTTAGCGTAGCGGTTTTTGGCCGCTTTTTCCTAAAAAGCGGAAGGGAGGATATGGGAGAACGGGAAAATAAACAAGAATAAGATCTTATTTATTATAGAGAGGTGGGAGGTAAGTACCCGTTCTCCCGCTAATAGCAGTACATATTCACAACCAGGTTGTGAATAGATCGAACCAAAT
>JAHFGR010000090.1 GCA_023247345.1 Microcaldota archaeon
ATGTGGTTTCAAATAGTTGGGGCTATTCTCATCTTGTATTGCTTTTAAAACTCGATAGTAAATGTCGTTAGGAACTATTAGCTTACTTTCTCTTTTAGCCGATGCCAGTGCTTCAAATAAATTCATGGGCTCTCTGATATCCAGTTCTAACTGTAACAATTGCTCAGTCGTCATGCTTCTTAGCATGTTTCTTCTCGCTCTTAGTTGCTCTATTACAGTGCCGGTAACATCTGGTTTTCTGACTTCATGATTTGATTCTGGTTTAAATCTTCTGAATGGATAGTTTGCTCTGATAACAGTAGGAACAACTCTTACTAATCTTTGTGTGCTAATCATGTGAATCACTCATTTTAGGAGCGAACGCAAGCGGGACCAACGCCACCCCGGAAACACCGGACCAGTCGTCAACGGCAACGACGACACGCCTCTCGCTGTCGCCGTTCCGGTAGCCACGACCAAGAAGACCCAAATAAGCGTCATCGCTTCGCCACAAATATCTTGTTTTTTCTAACTCTGTAACTTGCTTACCATGTGGAATACCTGTTTCAGCATTTGGCTTATACTGACCATTTATCTTAGGAAACTGCTCAATTTGATGAACATTCTGTTCATCTGAAACTTTTAGTTCATATTTGTTTTGTCCTAGATACACTAATTCAAAATCTGGATGTTCGATTACTAATGCACAGTTTACTTTGCCTTGGAAGTGTTCTGGAACTGTAAATGAAATAGAATCGTCAAACATATCACTCTGAACCCAAATATGCTCGCCAAAAGGCATATCTAGCTTTTCATAAATAACTAGTGTTCCTGTCCATACTGGGTAATTTTGTTCTAAGTATTGCATATCTGTTCTTTCATTTAGAATTCTATCATGGATATCATTTGGAATTATTAGTTTTCCTTCTTCTTTTGCTAATGCTAAAGCTTCAAATAAATTTAGGCCTTTATGAAATTCGATTACTTCTAACACCTTCTCTGGAGTCATTTCTCTTAGCATTTGTCTTGTTCTTTTTACTTGATCAGCTAGTGATTGACCCGTAACATCTGGTTGTCTTACTTCATGACTTTCAAGTGGACCGTATCTTCCAAATGGCTTAGCTGCTGCCATAGGCTGTGAGCTATAGGGCGTAGGGTTTAGGCTGTATGCTTTAGGCCCTACTGCCTCTACCCTATTGCCTCCAGCCATTCTCGCCTCAACCTTACTGCCTCTTGCCAAGCTTCCTGCCTCTACTCTCCTGCCTAAAGCGTTCATTCCAAATCTTTGCATAAAAATACCCATTAAAATTAATATATAATAACATTTATAAAGAGTTATAAATAAAATAAATGCATGGCTAATCCTAGAGTTACTGTTATCCTAGATAAGGACATTGAAAGAAGAAGAAAAATAGCTACTGTCAGGGCTGCAAATGCCAGCCAGATACAGCTAAAATTTGCTGACACACCTGTTTTAGTTGAAGCTGCTGTACACGCTGACAATGCTACAAAAAGACGCATAGCTTGCGGCATATTGGCAAATCGCCCGGAAGGAGTAGCAAACATGCGAACAATCATGAGGACAAGGTGGGACATTGATGCAGCATGGGACGAAGATGGGAAACATAGGGAATCGGTTGAAGAAAATGTAACTAAAAATCTGCATGACCAACTAGTTTTGTTAAGACTTAGGGAAAGCGAACTTATGACGATTGCTTCTTATGGTAAGCAAGAAATTGCTAAAAACGCAATAGACGAGTTGGCAAATTGCAACAGCGAAACTGCATTTTATGAATTATTTATGATATCCAAAAGGGCAAAAACAAAAGAGGCGCGAGAATATGCTGCGCAAAGACTAAATCAGATGCAAGGAATGGCAAAGCATTTGGCAGAAGAGTTTATTGGTCTAATTGGAGCTGGGATTATAACATTGGACATTTTATCCGACCAAGAACCAAGAAAACCAGATATCGAGACAAGAATGAGAAGAATAATTGGTTTTTTCCGTAAATACGCCAGAGAAAAATGTTCTGATTTATTCGAAACTGATTTGACTTATCTTCCTTTTGCAAATGCGCTTTTGGAAATGAGTGCTTCGGACGCTCGAGTAATGATAGTGTTGGATAAAATTCTTTATAAGGATGATATGGAGAGAATAGTAAAGGATTATATGGAAGCGAGCGAGGACCTTGCCTCTTGGTTGGAAAGGAATTATCCGTATTTGCTTAAATTAATAAACGAATGGAAAAAAGCGAGCCTGGAGATAATAAGCAATGACATATACGCGAGTTTAAGAAAACTCATTCCGAGAAATTTATTAGAGGCGCAAACAACAGAAACTATTTTTGCAGCGCTATGCCCAGACGCAGTAAAGGACCAGGTATTAAGGGTGTTGGAACCGCACAGTGACATTTTGGGTAGCGATATACTTAATGATGTTGAAAAATTAGCTGGAACTGGCATTGATCCGGGAATTCTTAGGTACGCATTAAATCTTGGTTTATTAGCAACAAAAAGACCTGATGGCCCGCCTGGCATGCCAGATATACTTCCAACTATCCCGCTTTTCGAAAAACTTACTGATAGCCCAGACAGGATATCAGAACTACTTGCCGCAAGGATGATCACTGCAGCTTATAGAAGATTCCAATTAGATGCAGGAAAAGCAATAAGAGAAATTGAAATAATAGGAAGGTATTTGGGCGAGATAGAAGTAGAAATTAGAAACGAAGAAGGAAAGGGGAAAGGAAAATGAGATCACAGGTAGATAATCTTAGAATAATTGCTAAAGCGTATAGGCAAGCAGCAGAACAGATAGCGGGATTCATACAATTTCATAATGAATTTTCAAGAAGAAAGTTAGAAACCGAACCTGACAGAAGATTAGACTTTTACCAGTCAATAAGAGTAAAGGCACTGGTTGAGAATAAAAAAATCTTGGTTGCTGATGGCACTGGAACTGGTAAAACTCCTATTGCTGTTGATGGTGCTATTGCGCTAAAAGAAAAACTTGAAGCACAACTGGGCAGAAAACTAAAAGTGCTCGTAGTATCTCCAAATATCGGAGTGCAGGCAACTTGGACCGAGGACAACATAAATAATTATGCATCATGGGTAGGTTGGGGGCATGGAGACAGAAAATTAACTGTATCGAGTGTTGAAAGAAAAACAAGAAAAGCGGATGGAAAGGATATTAGCGAAATAACCGGTCTCGAAGGAGAATTTGTAGTATTAAACATGGAGAAATTTAAGAATCTGCATGACGATTTGACAATAAAGCGAGTATTGACAATAATAAGCGGGTTAAAGAAAAGAGATAAAATAGATGATGAAACTGAAAAAAGGCTATCGACATTGCTTGTTGAGGCAAGACAGGATTTTAAGGCAGGCAACATAGACGATTCGGGGACAACGGTAGAACAGTTTGAAAAAGAATTTGAAGCTGCGGTTGCGCCATTGCGAGAAAGCGATCCTAAGGTATATTCAAGCTGCTTGGCAATTATAAAATCAGAGATAAACAATAAATACCGAAGAGTACTTGATGAGGAAACAAGAAGAGAAAACGAATATATGAAGGCAGTTCTGGCGCAGGAGTTTGATTTGGTTATCCTGGACGAATGCCATAATTTTGCAAATCTCGGAGCCAACCTGTCAAGGAATATTAGGCAAATTTTAGAGAGATATACTGAAGGGCATCTTCTGTTGCTAACTGCTACACCGATCCCGAATCATCCGAAAGATATTGGTTTCATTCTGAATGCGCTCATGCCTGACGTCTACAGAGATCCTGAAGGTTATTACTATAATCGCAATCCGAGCGCTCTTAGAAACCTTGTAGAAACGCAGAGGGTTTTCAGAATTACATTGGAAGAACTAGGAATACCAAAACCAGAAGAAACGCTGGAGAAGGTAGAACTCAGTGATACTGAAGCAGATTTACAATTTAACACATGGCGCAGGGCGCTAGGCATACATAAATTGGCCAAGATGAGAACCGGGCTGATAAATCCTGAATTGCTTGACCCTGATTATAAGGGCGAAAAAAGTAAATTCAAAAAAGCAAAAGAAATAGTTGATACTGCCTTAAAAGGCGGAAGGAAGGTCGTCATATACAGTTTTTATGTTGACAAAATACTTCCAGAATTACAAAATTATCTTAAGATCAAGCTGGTTGCTGATGCTGCACTTGCATCAGTAAGACATAAACAAGAGGACAGGGACATAGTAGAAAATTTCTTAAATGCAATGATAGAACTTAGAGAGCTTAGGGAATGCCTAGCTGGCTTGCGAGTAGAGCAGAGTGAGACAGATAGGTTAATCAACGCATGGAAAACAGAAACATCTTTTGAGGACGTTGCACCAAGATTAACAGAAATCGGTCTTAATGAAAGAAATATTGCAAGAATAAAGGAATATTGGAAAAAGGGTGGAAAGAATATAGATGAATTACGCGCTCGCTTTGCCAGAAGAATGAACACTGAAGATAGCAGGGCATTCTCCAGATTCGAGGCAAAACTTATTGCATTGCTGGAAGCTAAAGATAATGAGATACTAAGAATAGATAGCGAGACTCCAACTGAAAGAAAAAATGGCAAAATGACCCGCGCCGAAATAGCGCAAAAATTCAGAGATGATAATAAAGTAAAGATCGCACTGATATCCTCAGTGGCTGGCGAATCGATAAGCCTTGCGCCAGGAGAAAAACCAGTAACGCTCATAAATTTAGAACCGCCAATATCGATCCCGAAATGGGAGCAAACAGTTGGCAGGGTTTACAGAAGGGAGCAAAGAGCGCGTAATGGAGGTAATATAAGTAATGAAATTGACGTGGGCAACAACCATAGCGAACCGCATATCAAGGTTCACACATTGGTTTCTCAAAGCGAACGATTAACAGTATTAATGCGGGCGCACATTCAAAATCTCAGGGCAGAAGGAATAAAGGTTGATGAAAAATTCTTAGGTAAATCAGTAGATTGGGGTTTGTTTTACCTACTAAGATACAAGCGCAAGCTGGCTGAAGCAATGTTTGAAGGAAGACTGCTCAGCAACGAGGATGAAAGAATATACGGCGTAACTGAAAAGAACGCAGAGGAATTTTTACGAGGCATCTTATTTCCTGCATTCCTTAAGCAACCCGCATTCCAGGAAGTAATAAGACTTGATAATCTGCTTAGAAATGGCGGCAGTGCATTTGTGCGCGAATGGATGGGCAAGGAAGAACAAGGCAGGAGATATGCAGCAACTTATGAAGAAGGCTGGGATGGATCATTATCACAGCATACCTTGCAACTAATATCTAGCATACTAAAGAAAGGCCATGGAAAAATTTTAGAAAGCGCGCAACAAGGAGACATGATAGATGTAGGAGGTGCAGCTGCGTACGCATCAAGGGTATTAATGACTCCAACTACAATTGTTGACCTAAACCAGTATGCGTTTGAGATCGGAAGGAAAAAATCAGAAGAATTAAAATTAGACAATAAATTTGTTTATGCCGATATGCTTCAAACTGGGTTGCCAAGTAACAAGTCAAAACTTGTTACTGCTTCATATTGTTTACATCACTTAGAGC
>JAHFGR010000091.1:0-3610 GCA_023247345.1 Microcaldota archaeon
GGTATTGCGCCATTACAAATAGTCATTGTTCCAATTCACAAAACTGAAAACCGCGAAAAGGTAATCAAAGAATGCGAAAAAATAAAGAAAACTCTTGGCGAAATCAGCTATTCAGTCAAGCTGGATAATAGCGAGAATACACCTGGCTTTAAGTTTAATCATTGGGAAATGAAAGGCATTCCATTTCGCATCGAATTAGGTGAGCGAGATATTGCAGATAATTCATGCATTTTAGTAAGAAGAGATACAAGAGAGAAAATAAAAGTAAAGTTTAGTGAAGTAGCGAAAAAAATAGAAGAAATAAGCGAACAATATGATAAAAGTCTGCGAGATCGCGCTGATTCTTGGTTTAAATCGAGATTAAGCAAAGTTAATTCGCTTAACGAATTAAACGACGTTTTGGATAAAAATGCTGGCTTTGTGAGCTTAGCGTTTTGCACTGATGAAATGCAAGGCGAAGCTTGCGCTGATATTGTAAAAGATAAATGCAAAGCAAACATGCGCGGTTCGCTTTATGGAAATAAAGATAAGCCGAGCGCAAACGAAAAATGCATTGCATGCGGAAAGAAAGCTGGAATTTATTTGTATGCTGCGAGACAGTATTGAAACATCTATTTTTAACTACTTTGCTACATAAATTACAGTGTTAGGCAACTTTATTTATAACTTAGGGGATTTATATGAGACTTAAATTGTTACCTCAATGGTTAGCTGCAAAGAAACATGCAGTCCGCATTGCCAATGCTAGCCACTATAATGACTGGTTGAAGGATATAGGAAGGCTAAAAAAAGCCCTTTTAGTAGATCATCTTCCTGAGAGCACTCCAAGAACTATGACAAGAGATGCAATTGACATTGCTTACAAGATCCATAATCGATTGGATTTTGTTGATGAGTCAGTTTTGGATGCAAAGTATAATATTCCAGAAGTACCAATACCATTGCATGTAGAAGACACTACTGTGCCACTAAATAATATTGAAAATAGAAAAAGGGGATTTGCCATATCTGTTTTAGCTGCAGTAGCAGTTGCAATTTCTCTATTCTCTCTTGGGCCTAAACCGGATAGTAAGGTTGAAGGATCCAAAAGGAATCTTATTGTTATGTCTGATAAAGATCATAATCATTCCGATGGTGAAGCCATTGCAGAAGATGTGGTTGGAACATCTGAGACAACAAAGCCTAACCCAGAATTCGAAGCTTTAGCAGATTCTGATGGTTATTTCCCAAGAGATGGGAAGCTTTATTTAAGAATAAGGCAGGGTGATACTGTCTGGAGTAGATTATGGAGGGGCAGATTCAAATTTTATGCTTCTTGGGATGAAACGTTACAGCGAGTATTAGAACATAACCCAAGTACGAGTTTGGATAGACTTTCAATTGGTGCAGAATTAGTAGTAATTAACCTAAATGATGTGGATTATTTAACCGTATTAGAAAATTCTTTGAGAAGATAATTTATAAACTGTTTCCGAATAAATTTATTTTACTAGCCCCGTGGTCTAGTGGTCAAGATAACTAATTTATAGATTAGTCTATCGCCAACAGGACGACAGGCTTTGGACCTGTATACATCGGTTCGAACCAAGCCTTTTAGGTAAAAGGCTTGACCCAAAACTGCTTCGTTAATGTAGCAGATGAAAATCCGATCGGGGCTAATTCTTTTTTTAAATTCGCAGTTTTGATGAAACTTTTACTAAAAGTTTCAAGGGCCCGTAGTCGATTCTATTTTATGAAGGAGCGGTTTTTGGCCGATTTTTCCTAAAAAGCGGAAACGGTAAGACGTCACTCTCACACAGTGAAGACACGCAGTTCAATTCTGCGCGAGCCCATTTTTAATTTTACTAAAGCATTATAAATATGACTACTTAGATTATATTGTATTTGGTGACAAGATGAGTTTACATGTAATCCTTTTTAGAGATAATTTAAGAAATGCAGTTGATTTTTTCAGGCCCAGTGTGCGGAGGGCTAAACGTGAAAGGCAGAGAGAATTACAGCGAGCAGCAGAGCAAGCAAAGATACAGCTGCGAGAAGCTGAACAAAAGCGTAGGGCAGAAACGAAAGAAAAACTAAGAGTCATACTGGCACGATACCAGTGTGACACTAGGGAAATAGAAGAGATACTAAAACAGTCACCAGAAAACGTGGGTATTTTTGCCGAGTTCATAGCATCAGGTCCGGATGTGTCTCGTTTAAATGCTTTATACAAAGTTGCAATAGATGGCATAGATATTAGCGATGCCATTCCAGCCGTTGAGAATATTGACCAACCCAACAACTGGTGCATTTCGGGTTATTCAACTGCAAGGGTATTATCGGCCCATTATTTAAATAAGGGGGTTTATGGAAGAGTAGTAAAACTGTTGGAGTCCACACGTTATATTCATTCTGATCTTCCTAGAATGGGAGTCCTGGAAGCGTTGCGCGATTTTATTATGCGCGATAAGCTAGACCTTGATTTTTTTGTTCCAGTTTTGTTTGATGCATCAAATACCACTACTGATTATTACCGCGTGGGTGTCGAAGCAGAGAAGTTGCTGATATTAATCGATGAGCGTACTAAGAGTGCAGTTAGTCCTGAAATGAAAGCGGCATTAGAGGCGCGAAGAAGAAGCAGAGAATCCTATGCAAGAGCGCTCGCTGATTTTGAGGATGATGACACTAGCTATCTATCTGGCTAGCCATTAAATAAATTTTCTAACATATTTAGTTCATGCAAAAAAAGCTATTGCGAATTTATAATGAATTGTTAATAAGGTTTGGTCCACAAAAATGGTGGCCTGCCGATTCCGCATACGAGGTAGTTGTTGGCGCAATTTTAACTCAAAATACTAATTGGAAAAACGTAGAGAAAGCGATAGCCAATTTAAAAAAAGAGAATAAATTAAGTGAACAAAAAATACTAGAAATTGAAAAGTCTGAACTCGAAACATTAATTCGTCCGAGCGGTTTTTACAAGCAAAAGGCAGAGCGGTTAAAATTATCAACTAAAAAATGGGCGGAGCTTAAAGGCAAACATTTATCGACAGAAGCGCTGCGCGAAGAATTATTGTCTGTGAAAGGAATAGGAAAAGAAACTGCGGATTCCATCATCCTTTACGCTTTCGAGCTGCCAATTTTTGTTATCGACGCATATACGAGGAGATTTTGTAAGGAATTTTTCAACAAAGAATTCAAAGACTACGAAGATTATCGCGAGTTTTTCGAGGAGAATTTGCCACTCGATCTAAATTTGTTCAAAGAGTATCATGCACTGATTGTTGAATGGGGAAAGAATAACAAGAGCTCTAAATAATTGCCTTAACTAACTTCAAAAATTTCTTCGCATCGTTTATTGCCTCTACTGTACTTGCTTCTGAACAAAGCGTACCTTCATATTGAACCATGTGTCTTGTTTCTCTATAATTCTGACTGATCTCAGCTAATCGCACTATTTCTGGATCATTTTTATATTCTTCCCGAACAAATTCAAACAAGCAAAAGTGGCTTCTTTCTTTATGTCCTTTTTTATAAAGTAACGCTCTTGCAGAATGAAAGATGCTTATATAAATAGTCAAAAAACAAATATCAAATAATTCTTTATCGAATATTTTCTCCGCCTTCTTTA
>JAHFGR010000091.1:3620-5461 GCA_023247345.1 Microcaldota archaeon
CCTTCTTTATATAATCTTCTGCAATTTGCAATTGATGTTGTATCTCATCATCCCTAATACTGCCTTTTCTTAATAACCCTTTTTCTAAACAATCCTTAGTATTCATATTGGGTTACCCCACACCAGAGTATTATTCCCCTTTATATTTAGGAAGAACTTATCTTTTTTTCTTTCCATTTCGCGCCATTTTCCAAGATTTATTATTGTAATTGCTGCTTCTCTGCCTAGTTTTAATTCTATCTTTGCCAAATCTTCACTCTTAGGCTTTTTTTCATCCGCTGTTATTATTAGGATATCCAAATCGCTTTTATCTCCGTATTCGCCAGATGCAAAGCTGCCATAAATAGAAACAGATAGTACATTTTTGTTTTTTTCAAGGAATGACTTTGAGTAAGATTCATCAGTTACTAAATAAGGCCCAATAAATCGTTTAAGCGCCTTTACACGTGCGTCGTTTTCATTAAGATAGAACTGATGCATATTACCAACTTCTATTTTATCTAATAAGCCATCTTGCTGATATTGATTGCAGAAAATCTGCGCTGTGCGCGGTCCAATTTTTAATTTTCTTTTTAGTTCATTTATATGAATCTTCGTATTAGGATAAAGTAGAAAATACTCAAGCACACTCCATCCTTTAAATTTATTCCACTCCCTTATCATATTTTATATAATATGATCATATTATTTATAAAACGATCGTTTTTTATAAAATATAATATTTTCTATCTCCATAGTGTCTTAATTGTTGAATGTGGGATTCGTAACGGCACTCATAATCAACTCATACACCTTTTTATATCTTTTCTACCATAAGAAATTAGTGGAAAAATGGCTATAAGCTTTAAGCAACTACAGCAGCGTAGACGTGAATTACAAGTCGCCCTACCTTTACGATCGCGAACTTTTATGCGCGAAGAACCAAAAATAGGAAGGAACGATCCCTGCCCGTGCGGAAGCGGGCTGAAGTACAAAAAATGTCATACCGGTATTCCAAAAGATGAAATTATCAGTAAAGATGATACTGACGCTTGGGAGGCGAGTTCTAGAGAACTGAGAGAGAACGCAATGCAGTTCTTGGACTGCAAAGCTGCCAGCGAGAGTGGAATGACCTCGGAAGTGTTCGGCATTTATCAGAATGTCTTCAGGCGCGCGTATTTTGGTTTAAGGACGGAAGATGAAAGAACGCAGATCGAAGTGCTAGCTAAAATAAAAGAAGCATCTGTCTTAGTGGCAGCTGGTGCGAAAGCCGAAGACAGCGTAGTATATCTTGAAAAGTTTCTCACTAGAAAAGGTCTGCATATAGATTACAAAAATGCGAGGGTCGAAAATCCGAAATTAGCAACGCTCAGGGCAAAAATGTCGGCAAATATTACTGGTCGTGAAAGCCTTGAAGTCGGGCAGGACCTTTGCAATTCTCACGGAGAGACAGTACCATCTTACAGCGAAAGATCAAAAAAATTGATAGAAGAAGATGGAGTTCGCGATCCATTGGTGGTTGGCGTGTTAGTTGCAGGATGCCACTTTGCAGCAGCATTTTATGTTTCTTCTCTTTTGGCTGGTTTAAAGCCTGACATTGCGCTTCTGAAAAAATCGAGATACCAAACAAGTCTGGACGTTTCGTCTTCTGAAGCAAAAATGATCCGACATGCAATTAGTAAAGGCCGGGACATAATAGTTGTTGATGACATGGTATACGGTTTCAAAAGCTTTTTTAGCGTCTTTGATTATTTTGGCCAGCCGAAAAATATGCGGTTTTCAGCTGTGATTTATAACAGTCCTCTTCCCAGAGAACTAAATATTTTAGAAAGGCGCCTTCTTCAAAATTCCTGCGGCAATGC
>JAHFGR010000092.1:0-3642 GCA_023247345.1 Microcaldota archaeon
TAGAAGTTCAATACCAGATGGCATTGTATTTAATTTACTAGGAAAGTATTTAATATTTTCGCAGCGTGTATTATACCGAGCCAGATAAGTAATCCGGCTCGATCTATTCACAACCACTTCTAAATTACTTTTTTGGTTGTGAACATATACTTATTTTGAGGTGTGGAAATGAAACTAGTTGTTCAAGAAGCGCCTGCACTAAAGGCTGCAATCGATTCTATTGTAAGTTTGGTTGAAGAAGGAATATTCGAGGTTAAAAACGACGGTCTGCATCTACGTGCAATGGACCCATCGCAGATCTCAATGGTTAGTTTTACAATGTCGAAAAGCGCGTTTTTAGAATATAATTTAGATGAAGAACGCAAGCTTGGCATAGACATTGCGCAATTAAGTAATGTATTGTCTCGTGGCAAGCGCGGTGAAAAAGCAGAATTAAGTGTTGAAGAAGGCAAGCTGGTTGTAAAGTTTTTTGCTGAAAAAAGAAAGCGCACGTTCAAGGTCCCGCTCTTAGAAATCGGTGATACAGTATCACGCGAACCAAAAATCGAGTACACAAATCATGTCAAGATAGCTGCAGATGCATTGAAAGAGGCGTTAAAGGATGCAAAGCTCGTCAGTTCGCATGTTAAGTTTGTTATCGAGTTGCATGGATTTACTGTCGATGTTAGAGGCGAGAGCGGCGATGCAAAATCCGAGTTCGAGAATGGCACGCCAGAGATTACTGAAATAAAAACTCATAGTGGCGCCAGTGCCACATTCCCTTTGCAATACTTAGAAGATATTGTAAAAGCAGCAAGCTCGAGTTCGCCAGTAACAATAAACTTAGAAACCGACCGGCCGCTTAAAATAGAATACGAAATCGAAGGTGCAAAAGTCATTTATTATTTAGCGCCAAGGATCGAGAGCGAATGATTATAAACACGTCTATACTTATTTTCTAACATGAGAGGACTAAGCAATGGACAATGCGCCTTGGGCAGTGAGCCAATTAGACTAGCTGCTGATAGGCAATTTGGCAGATACAAACCAGAATCCAGTCAGGAAGTAAGAAAACCAAATGTTACCGGCCAATCTTATGCAGAACAAGTAAAAAGAACAAGGGAAATGTTAAGATCAATGGATCCGGAAAAAGTAAAACAAGTAATTGAATTTCGCCAAGATCTAAATTTCTTCCAAGCTTTAGCATTGGCACAAAGAGAAGGAAAGCTAATAGTCCCAAATGATATTCATGATAGAATTTTAACAGAAACTAAAGATGAGCAGTATTTGAGACAAAATTACTCAGTAAGAACAGGAACTCTAGTAATTTATGAAAAACCAGATAAAAAACTAGGTAAAGAAGTTGTTTATAGTTGGAAAGATATTTACACTAAAGTAAACTATTCTATTTCATTTTCAGTTCCAGAGCAATTCCAAGGCTTAGTCAACTGCGCTCTAATAGTCGAACATCCGGATTTTGAAATTCGAAGATTGAGGGTTCGTAAGAACCCGAAAGATTTGCTCAACAGAGCAAACAGAATTTTGAAAGATTTGCCCGAGGGGCAAACAGATCTGGGAAATAATAACTACGAAATTAAACCACTTGGAGAAATTCGTCTAATAGAAAACTTCCCAACCCATTCACAAAGATGGTGGTACAATATAGGCCCAGAAACAAAAATTCCAATAGGCAAACCAGTAAAAGAGTCAAAAGATGCAAGATATTTATGGCGATTAGATCGCGCTTATATTGGTTCTGTTGGCCGTGGTGTCGACGACTTAGACATCGACGACCGACGGCGTTACGTCTATGCCGTTGACGACTGGTCCTATGGTTCCGGGGTGGCGTTCGTTCAGTTAGCAAGTTCTGAAGCGTAAGATGTAAAATAACCGTTTTGACAGGTAGCCGCATCAAAAAAAGTAAATTCTATTTATAAATCCCACTCAATCGACGATATTTAAATTTAACCGATAAGCTTTTTATATCCCAAATGTGGTAAATAATCAGAGGTTCCTTATGTTTCCTAGCGAATACAAAGAAGATGGCTTCGAGGATATTGTAGACGGATACGAAGAAGACGGTTAGTGGTAAAACCCCAAAGTTCGTTATTCGACGAAAAAGTGACACACATTTTTAAGTTTTTGCAGCGTAAATCTATTACTAGTATTAAGTAGGTTGCTTAAATATACCGAGCCAAATAAATAATTCGGCTCGATCTATTCAAAACCAATGGGGTAAAACCAGAAATCGAAAATTGGCACAAGCTTGTCGCTTCGAGCGACAAGATGCATATTGTTCGTTGCGACGAACAATCATGTTACTTATTTGGTTTTGAATAACAGGCGAGAATATGAAAAAAATCGATTACGTAGAAATTAAGGCTGTAAACAAGCAAGAAGACAAGCTAGATTTAGCTAGGCAAGTTGATAAACAAGACGATGCTACATTACCTACATTCACAAAAGAAGTTCCGATTTCTAAAAAAATAAAAGAAAATTCAGATACAATTACAATAGATTATCAATGGGGTGCTACATCAGAACCAAACATAAAGATAAGAGCAATCGAGTTTAGAAAAGAAGACGATCTTTCAGATGTTTATAGGCTAAATGTTCAAGACGGTAAAGATACTATGGTTATTAGATATAAAAATAGTCTTTATCTTCTTAGAAAAACAACAACTGCAGTTGCAAAAGCATTATTGACTGTCTATAAGCGCATAAGCTCGCTTGTTGAGAATGTTGTTGGCTATTTCAGAACTCTGTTTGGAAACACATACGTAATATCAAAAGTTGAAAAAGGCAGCTGGACTTTTGACGAGCAATTAGCAGATCACGAAGTAGGAGTAAAATATATTACGCTAGATCATTTAACAGAAAAACAAAGAGCAAATCTATTAGATATAATCGTCCAAAAACTGTCAGCTCTACATTCTAAGGATCTAGTGTTAGGCAGTTTTTCTTTAAAAAACATTTTACTTACTAATACAAATAGTCATTTTACTGACCTTCGCAATCTTCGATTAAGCAGAAAACCATCGCTTTTAGTTGAATAATTTAAAGCCGCGATACGTTACTTACTTTCAGTTGGCATAGCTGATCGAGACACTATTTATCCTGCAGTTGCTAGTTATTGTGTTGCAAACGAAAGCGCATGCAAAGAATGGCACAAAGAGCGCTTAGGCGAACAGGCAGCAGGCAATGATATTTATGATGTTACCAATGCGATAGAGAGCGAAGTAGTTAGCTAGGCATTGAGCTGTGGGCAATGAGTCATGAACATCTGGTCACAAACGACTATTTTTAAACATATTCGTATATTTACATATTATGAAACAATTATTTATTGCTAAAGGCCTAAAACCAGCTTCAGCAACACAACCAACTTTACGATCTAAACTGCTTGTTTTAGCAGTCGGACTCACTATTGCAAATGCATATGTCCTTTATGAAACAAGAACACTTTATAAAGAAAACATGCAAGTTATTGCAAAAACTAAAAGACATACCGAAGAACTAGAAAGGCAAATCAAAACTTTAGGAAGCGAAACAAGCGTTCTCGGTGATGTAATAACTAACACGTCAAATACAACCCAAGATCTTCTATATACGACAGTTGAAGTACAAAGACTCGCGAATATGCTAGTCGGAGATAATGATAAA
>JAHFGR010000092.1:3652-5414 GCA_023247345.1 Microcaldota archaeon
ATGATAAAATTTCAAAACTATTCGCAGCTTATGCCCAGGGCTCTATTACATTTAATGAGCTTATTATTAATGCGTACGCGTACGAAAATATTGCAATAGAAGTCGGCCGACCGCTTGATGATTTACATGAAGATGCAGTCAAGAGAAAAGAATACCTAGATAAATTATCTGATTTAGCTGTTTTAGGGCTACTATTATCCCATCCGGAGTACTTCTTTACTTCAACTAACGATATGCTTTTCGATAGGCTGAAAAAAGATCTTAAAGATAGGAATGTAAGCGATCTTTTTAGAGAATATAAGATCGATGATCAATTAATTAGGAACTTTCTGTTAAGAGCCATCACTTACGGGCGTTTTTATGGTACTAATAACTCGGTTTTAAGCGATTACGACGTTCGGTCTTTGATTGGCGCACTTCTAAATCCGCTAGATGATTCTAAGTTCGATCCGCAATACTATTTTCTACTTGCGAACTGTCTGGACAGTATAAAACAAATACCAATAATAAAACAAAATTTATCTCAAAAATTAGAAAGACGGCTAACAGAGCTAAGAGAAAAGGCATCTTTAACCGAAGATGATAAGAAAATTGTATCTGCACTAGACTTTCTTATTTTTAAATTTGATAAGAATACTAAGCTAGTTGCAGAAGACAAGAAAGAAAAGATCAGAAGTCTGGATAAAAAATCCTACTACAATCCTAAGGAATATATTAACGATGGAAAACTAACTGTAGTGCAAGTTTTTGATAAGAAAGACACGGAAAAGTCCCATTGGGAAATGAGTAAAAGATGGTTTGAAAAATACGGCGATAGAAAAACAGGACCCAATGGAGAAATAGTCTATGAAACCGGCGATTTAAGGATAATTTTATTTATGGGTGAGAAACAAGAAGACAACCGAAGATTTATATTAAGGCAATTATCAGAAACACCAAATATTATAATCGCCTTTAGAGGCCACAGCTATAGTTTGAATGAAAGCTTTCCATATGATATATTTCAAAATGGACGGTTAAATGTTTTATTCGTTCCAGGAAGCTGTGGAAGTGCAGGCAGCACAGCAGAATACATCGCCCATAATCCTGACACTAATTTGAAATTTATTACCAATACCTCTACTGGCAAAGGCCAGGTAACAAATGCGATTTTAGAAGCATTAATACAAACAAAAGGAAGGATGCGCTTAGAAGAATTGTTGGAAAAAGCAGGCCCAGAGATATCTGCTGCGGGTGGCAAAGTATCAACTATATATGGTTGGACCAATGGCGAATTTTTATTAGGCTACGTGTATTCCCTTAACCGAAGTCCATTAAATTAATTGTTAACCCGTTCTTTTTATCAAATGCCAGCCAAATTGCGTGTGAACCGGCTCGCTTATCTGTCCGACTTTCATATTATAACAAGCATTTTCGAATTCCTTAGCCATTACGCCTCTCTTAAATTCACCTAGATCTCCGCTATGTCTTTTGCTCGGGCAAGTGGAAAAAGTCCTGGCGCCTTCTTCAAATGTTATCTGTTCCTTTTTTACTTCGTCCAAAATTCTTTTTGCTTCCATTTCTGTTGCAACTAAAATATGACTCGCTTTCAAATAATCACCATTTGTCTCTTTTGATCGCACCACTTTAAAAACATTTTACTCCTTATTCACTATGATTTATATGACGCAATTGCAGGCAGCAAAACCATTATTCAGAGAACGTCATCCGCGTATTTTCGCCCGATTAAATGCTGCGAAAAAATTTCTTCTTAACGAACCGA
>JAHFGR010000093.1 GCA_023247345.1 Microcaldota archaeon
CTGCAAGAATGACTACGTGTACTGTTATCGCTGGTTCGATAGCAAAACAATTACTTGAAAAATATGGGATAAGATTTTCCACATATGTAAAGCAAATAGGAAATATTGCAATGAAGGATTCACCAGACTTAGAACATGCACTGATAAACACATACAAAAGCGAAGTAAGATGTCCAGATCTAGATCTTACAAAAAAAATGAACGAAGAAATACAGGCTGCCAAAAATGATAATGATTCTGTAGGCGGGATAATCGAATGCCAAGTGCATGGATTACCAACCGGAATAGGCGAGCCTATATTTAATGCAATTGATTCTGTTATAGCGCATTATCTATTTTCTATTCCTGCAGTTAAGGGCGTAGAGTTCGGTTCTGGTTTTACTGCAGCATCCAAAAGAGGCAGTGAAAATAATGATCAGTTTAAGATTGAGGATGGAAAAGTGGCAACCGCAACAAATAATTCAGGTGGAATACTTGGGGGCATAACAAACGGCATGCCCCTTGTTTGCCGTGTGGTAGTAAAACCAACATCCTCAATTGCGAAAGAGCAAAAAACCATTGACATGCAATCTTTTAAAGATACTAAAATAAATGTCCTTGGCCGTCATGACCCCTGTGTTGCCATAAGGGCACCGATAATAGTCGAAACAACAATTGCTCTGGCAATAGCAGATTTATTAATAAGAAAAAATATAAATCGTACAGATGCAGAAATTATAAAACTTTTAAATAAAAGATTCGAGCTTGCATTAAAAACAAAAAAATTCAAATCTAAAACTACTGATGATTCCAGAGAGCAGGAAGTTCTTTCAGCAGTTAAAAGAAATTCACAGCATCTAATAAAACCAGAATTTACTGAAAAATTGTACAAAGAAATAATTGCTGAATCGAAGAAACTTCAGGATAAAAACCTTAGATTAATAGGGTTTCAAGGCGAGCACGGCGCATATGGGGAATTAGCAGTAAGAACATACGATCCCTCAGTAGCCCCTATACCTTGCTTGGAGTTTGCAGACGTGTTCGAAGGTGTGAACACCGGAGAGCTTGACATGGGTGTTGTGCCTGTTGAAAATTCACTTGCAGGTTCAGTTAGCGTAGTTAACGATCTTTTGGTCGAAACTGATCTAAACGTTGTTGGGGAAATAATCGTGCCCATACACCACTGCCTTTTAGCTTTGCCAGAAACAGATTACAGGGACGTAAAAGTGGTATATTCGCATCCTCAGGCGCTGGCGCAATGCAGAGGGTTCATAACAAGAAATAAACTAGAACCGCGACCATACTACGATACGGCTGGCGCAGCACTTATGCTCGCGAATGATCGACCTAAGGCAGCCGCAGCAATAGCAAGCAAGCTTTGCGCGGAGTTATACGAGTTAGAAATACTAAAAGAAAATATTGAAGATCATGAATCTAATGCAACCAGATTTCTTGTGCTTTCAAAGGAAAAGCCAAAAGAAAAAGGCAACAAGTGCTCAATAGTGTTCTCAACACACCATAAAGCTGGTGCACTCTTCTCAGTTTTAAAGATATTTGCCGAGGCGGAAATAAATCTTACCAGAATAGAATCCCGTCCCGTGAGTGATGAGAGTAATAAGTTCGCATTCTTGCTAGATTTTCAGGGTTCTGATACTGATAAAAAAATAAGCGATGCGATGGAAAAGGTCAAGACTGAAGCAGCAATATTCAAACTTCTTGGCTGCTACAAAGAGGCGAAACAATGAAGGTCAGTTTGAACTACGTTCAAATCTCCTTTGAAAATATATTTCAAATGGCACAGAGAATAAAGTTCTCTAGTGTTTTATTTTCAAGTAAATCGCAAGCGATTTACAACTGTAAAAGAAATGGAAGTTCTTTTACATAGAGGTGTCAAAAATGAAAATCGCAATAATTGGTTTTGGAAAAATGGGTTCTTGGTTTGCAAAAGAATTAGCTAAGAATAATGAAGTTGCAGTCTATGATGTAGTTGAACCCGGCCAAATATCAAGAATAAAGACATTATCAGATCTTAGTCAATTAGAGAAGTTTAAACCAGAAATGCTTGTAAATGCAGTTAGCTTACAAAATACCACTAAAGCGTTTGAAGCCGCAGTTGATTATATAACAAAAGACTGCACGATTGTTGATATTGCTTCTATAAAGGGGGAAATACCAAAATACTACGAAAAATCCGGTCATAAATTTGTTTCATTACATCCGATGTTCGGCCCTACACTTACTGACATGCAATCTCTGAATGAAGAGAGCGTAATTATAATAAAGGAATCAGATGTTGAGGGCAAAGAATTTTTTACGAAATTCTTCTCAAGTTTTGGGCTTAAAATATTCGAATACTCTTTTAAAGAACATGATGAGATGATGGCTTACTCGCTTACTACCCCATTTGCTGCTTCATTAGTATTTGCAGCTTGTGTTGATAAAACAATAGTGCCAGGTACAACTTTCAAGAGGCATCTGAAAGTTTCCAGAGGCCTTCTTTCAGAGGATGATCACCTACTATCAGAGATCCTATTCAATCCAAATTCAATCAAGCAGCTTGAAAAGATCAATTCCAGGCTGGAATTTTTAAAACACATCATAAAAGCAAGAGATTTTGAAGAAGCAAAAAGGTTTTTTAATAATCTTAGGAAGAATATTCAAAACTAAGATGATTTTTAATAGACATAGTTAAATTTTAATTTAACTCTAGATATAAGTGATTAAATGCTATACGAAATAACTGAGAAGATATTTGCCTTAGAGCAGCAGGGTAAGAAAATAATAAAGCTGAACATAGGCGAGCCAGATTGGCGTCCGCCTACAAATGTAATGCGAACCGTGTATGGTGCGCTTAAAGAAGGAAAAGATAAATACGCAAGCGCAGCCGGCCAGCTTGCGCTTAGGGAAAAAATAGCTGAACTGCATGGTTGCAATACATCTAATGTCGTTCTATCCCCGGGTTCTAAATTTGCAATCTATAATTTATTATCAATTGGAATGAAAACGGGGGGTAATGCGATAATTTTTTCCCCTTATTGGACTGCGTTTGAATTAATATGCAAACATATTGGCGCAGAGCCGCGAATAGTCAATTTAAAAATGGAGAATAACTTTGCAATGGATTTTGATAAATTGCAGAGCGCAATAGATTCTAAGACTAAATTTATTATACTAAATAGTCCTTGCAATCCAACTAGCCATGCGTGGAGCGAGAAAGAAGAGCAGGATATTATTGAGCTTGCAAGAGAAAAAGGGGTTACTGTTCTTGCAGATGACGCATATCATGATCTTTGTTTTGATGGTCGGAAGGAAAGGAAATTTGAGGACAGCATATTTATTACAAATACGTTTTCTAAGACATTTGGTATGACTGGCTGGCGTATCGGGTACTCGGTTGTGCCAGAACAAATAGCAAAAAAACTTATATCAATAAATCAGATTTCTATAAATAACGTTCCCGTCTTTTTACAATTAGCTGCGTTAAAAGCGCTCGAACAAAAAGAAAAACTGGCTAAAAAAGCACGTGCAAAATGCAAAAAACGTGCAAAATTAGCAATGAAAATACTAGGTAATAAACTACAATTTTCAAAACCAAATGCAGGATTTTATATTTTTCCAAAATTGCCTCAGCAGTTAGATACAATTAATTTTGTAAATAAACTCTTGGATAATGGGGTTGCAGTTGTACCTGGCGCTGCCTTCGGTGAATATAATCAGCATATTAGAATATCTCTTTCTGTTCAGGAGGAAATACTAAAGAGCGCGTTGGAGAAAATTGCTAACTCAGTCTAAGACATTCGATACGCTCATTTTAAAACACTTTCTTACATTAATAAACATATGAATAGCCTTACTTTAGCAGAAAAAAGAATCTCATCATTGCCAACTCCAATTCTTACCCGAGCGGATAATCCGTTTAAAAGATATAAAGGATTTGAAGGGCATGCAGTAAGAAGAGCAAAAGTAACAGGTTCATTTGCTAAGATTGGCGAGGCATGGGCTAATTGGACAGATTCAATAAATAGAAGATTTAATGTCGTACAAATTGAAAAATGGTATGATTCAGCTGTTTCTGTTTTAGAAGGAATAACGATCCATTCAAGAGATGTAGAAAGATTCAACCTTTTTCTAATCGCTTATCAGGATTATCAATATTTTCAATTGCTTTCTGGCTTGTTTCTAAGCGCTCTAATAAATAGTAGCCAAGATACTAATTTTACTATTGAAACAAAACATTTTTCTCAATCAGACTATCCCCCAGCAATTTACTGTTTAGGCTACAGAAATACAAAAAATATTATTATCAAAGAGACCGCCGTGTTCTTGGGAGGGATAGGTGACGAAATGCAAAGTGGAACTATAGAAGTAAGTTCAACTGTACATTCTGTCGGTATGAAAATGAAGGGCGGGAAAATAGTAGTAAACGCGAATGTGCTTCATTATGTTGCATCTGAAATGGAAGGAGGCGAGGTAATCATAAATGGAAATGTTGGCGGTGGAAAATTATTACACGTAAGTGGTGACATAATTGATGACGGAATTGTTATTTTTGTCGGTGCTGGTATGACAAATGGAAATATTATAATTAGAGGAAACGCTGATGGAGAAATAGGATACAATATGAAAGACGGGGGAATAAGAGTAGTCGGCAATGTTTGTAGAGAAGGGTATGCGTTTCCTTCGATGATTGGTTCTCAAGCTTCAGGAGGAGTAATTCATATTGATGGAAATATCGGTCGCTTTAGTAGTTGGCCCGGAGAATGCAAAATATATAATAAAGGAAAATTAATTTGGCCAAATTTATAAAATTAAAAAAAAGGAATCTGATTTTAGGCTTCAAGATTTAACTACGCGATTTATCGACGAATCGATAAATGCGCCCATTGTTCTTTGAACAATTGGGAACTAGAGAATGAGTTTCCACTGCTTGCAATACTACCAATTTCGTATTTTTATTCCATTTAACTTTTAACGAATCAGTTTTTGTAAAACTTTTTAGGAAAAAGTTTTAAATGGAGGTGATCTATCCGCAGGTTCCCCTACGGATACCTTGTTACGACTTAGCCCCCCTCACGTCTAATCGGTTCGAACTGAGCAAAAACCCAGGTCTCACCGAATAAGCATTTGGGTGACTTGACGGGCGGTGTGTGCAAGGAGCGGGGACACATTCACCGCGGGATGATGACCCGCGATTACTAGGGATTCCATTTTCATGAGGGTGAGTTTCAACCCTCAATCCAGACCACGAATAGATTTAGGGGATTAGCTCCTCCTTTCGGAGTTGCAGCCCATTGTTCTATCCACTGTATGCCGCGTGTAGCCCAAAGGTTTCGGACCATACTGACCTACCGTTGCCCACTCCTTCCTCCCATTTAGCACGGGCAGTCCTCTTAGAGTGCACCTTATCCGGAGATAAAGTTAGCAA
>JAHFGR010000094.1 GCA_023247345.1 Microcaldota archaeon
CGCCCCCTACTGAGCATATTTTTGAAACTGAAGGATAAGAAACTCGGCCCTTTCATCCCACGGCTGAAGCCGTGCTTCTTATGTCTGACTTATTAGGATTTCCCGGGCCGATGCAATTAAGCACGATCCGAAGGGCCTATGATCACTTTGCACATGGAGAGTTCAGAAGAGATAGAATTGCTAAGCAAATATTAGGATGGTTTGAAAGTGATATGGCGATGGTGGAAATTCCGGAGTTCAGTGAAGAATGCATGCGCCAAGATGTACAAGAAACTGCGAAAAATGTTTTGACTCGTGAAGCATTTAGAATTTGGAAAACGTATCTGCTAGAAACAGATCTTAGAAGAACAGAAGAAGCAGGATTCTTAAGTGACCATGTAGTAGAAATAATAGTTTATGGGATTAGTCAGCATTTTAGATTAACTTAGAATAAAGGCGCTTCACTAACCTCGAACAAATCCTTTCCAGTCAGCATCTTGTAAGCTTGTAAATAGCGCTTAGAGGTATTTTCAATAACCTCCTTTGGCAATGCTGGTGGTGGTGGCTCTTTGTTCCATTTTATACCTTCCAAATAATCGCGAACAAATTGCTTATCCAAACTTTCAAGCATGCCCTTATCGTATTTTTCCTTTAGCCAATAACGAGAAGAGTCTGGAGTAAGAGCTTCATCAATTAGTATTATTTGCTTATTCCCATTTTGATTATGATACCCGAATTCAAATTTTGTATCGGCTAGAATGAGCCCGGATTTTTTTGCATGATGCTTTGCAAAGTTATAAAGCTCGATACTCTTGTTTTTTATTGTATTGTATGCTTCCTCTCCGATAATTTTCTTTGCTTGTTCTTCACTTATATTTTGATCGTGCCCAACTTTTGCTTTTGTAGATGGAGTAAATATCGGTTGAGGTAATTCATCTCCGTTTTTCAAGCCTTTTGGTAATTCAATTCCGCATACTTTTCCGCTTTGCTGATATTCTTTTAATGCGCTTCCGGTAATATAACCGCGAACTACTGCCTCGAGTTGAATTGGCTCGGCTTTCATAACTATCATACTTCTCTTTTCCAAATACTTTGGCAAATTAGCCGGAATTGCATCTGTAATAAAATGATTCTTTATGATGTCTCGGGTCTGCAAAAACCAAAAAATAGAAAGACTATTAAGTACTGCGCCCTTAAATGGGATACCTTCTTTAAAAACTACATCAAAAGCACTTAGTCTATCTGTGGATACCATCAGCAGATTATCGTCTATTTTATACGTATCACGCACTTTTCCTTTACTAAAATGAGGAAGATTAGTTTTGGTTTCAGTAATCGTATCCATGGGCATCATTTATTTTTAATCTTGTCAATTATTTCAAAAACTTCTCTTAGCATTTCAATGCTTAATATTGGTTTTCCAAATTCTTCGACATCATCGACAATGCGCGGACATGCTGTGTTTATATAACAGTCAAACAACATAAAATTATTTAAAGGTAGTGGCTCGATTTCATTGCTTACTAAAATTATTGCTCTTTTTCCTCGTTTTTCTAATTCTTTTTTTGTGAGCCTTGCAGAACCAAGCAAAAACTGGCCAACCTTGGTACTCACTAAAATTCCAAATGTTTTTGCTTCTACTGCTGCGAGTATTGATCCTTTTCTTTTTTTCTTTAGTTTTTTTATTTCCTCATTTATTTGCCTTAACTGCCCGGTTTGCGGATGAATAACAAAAACGGGTTTGTCTGTCTCAAAGTCTATGGCCAGCGCGTGAAACATACCGTCTCCGACAAAAACAAATGCATCTACTTTTTTCTCAACAGCTTTAAGACCAAGGCTATCACACCCTAGTACTTGTCCAACATTAATTGCCCAATAGCCTTTCTCAGCAAAAACGTGCTGCGATTGCAATTCGAAAATATTCTTCATCTCTTCAAATTGATGGACATGCTGAACAGTAGTTGCAAGTCCGATGTTGTTATATTGTTTAAGTTGCATTGCGGCTTTCTTAATCGCTTGCAGATTAACATCGATATTATAAGGAATATATTCAACTTCAATCGGAAGATCTTTCTTCACAAATTTTGCATGGCCAAAGTGCACAATCTTATCTGCTTTAATCCACCTCGCTTCATCTAGCGGCAAATCACATCCACCATAACATGGAGCTGAGGCTATGAATATCTCATGTCCTTCTTTTTCATATTTTTCTTGGTACTTTAAAGCTTCACGCTTTAGTCCTTCAGGAAATTGTAATAGTATTCTCATGTTGTAACCTCATTTTATCTAACACAAATTCCTGAGATTTGACCGCTAGGTCAAATAGATCTGGAAATTGCAATAGAATTCTCATATTGACGACCTCATTTTCCATCATTCAATTTCCTGAGATTTGTCAGCAAGCGCATGACAAACTGATCGGGAAATTGTATAAGGATTCTCATAAAAATCACGTAGTAAATAGAAACATAAGTGATTAGTATTTTGTTATTTATAAATGTTGTGGTAAAAAGTAAAAAATGAAGAAAAAATTACTAAACGAAATCCGTTTGTCCTACGGGACAAATCTTTTGACTCATGCTATTCGTCAAAATCCGGACTTTCGTCTTCTTTTTCTTTTCCTTTTTGCAAGTTTTCAGTAAGCATTGCCAATCGCTTAAGCATAATACGCTTTTCAGCACTATTAACTATCTTGCGAGTGCGCTCAACTGCATCTGGGTTAACTGACATACTTGTGATTCCGAATTCAACAAGCTTTTCTGCAAATTCCGGATAAACTGATGGTGCCTGGCCGCAAAGCGAACTTGTTACGCCATGCTCGCCGCATGTTTTTATTACGTGCTTTAATGCGCGCACAACAGCATCATTTCTTTCATCAAACCCCTTAGCAAGCGTAGCATTGTCTCTATCAATACCAAGAATTAACTGTGTTAAATCATTTGTGCCAATGCTTATGCCATCAATGCCTTCTTTGCAGAATAAATCAATTAATAATACAGTACTTGGAACTTCGACCATAATCCAAAGCTTGAAATCGCGAGTTCGATAGATTCCCATTTCTTGCATTATTTCTTTTATTGCTCGCAACTCGCCAATGCGGCGTACAAACGGAATCATTAACCAAAGATTGCGCAAACCAAATTTCTCTCTAACTTTTTTAAGTGCGTCTAATTCCATCTTGAAAAGTTCTGGTTCGGTAATATAACGCGCAGCCCCACGATATCCCATCATCGGGTTCGCTTCCTGTGGCTCATACTTTTCGCCGCCTTCTAGATTTCTATATTCGTTTGTTTTGAAATCCGTAGCGCGATAAACAACTGGACGAGGATAAAATGCAGCAGCAAACCTGCGCAAGTTTTCAGCAAGTTTATCAACGAATTCTTCACGCTTGCCGTTTTCAAGCATCCATCTTGGATGATGACCGATATCTGCGATCATAAATTCTGCGCGAAGCAAACCAACTCCATCTACTGGCAATTTAGCAACTTTTTCAGAAAGTTCAACTTCTGCAAGATTAACATATATCTTTGTTCCAGTTATTGGCGCGGACTCACCGGCATACGTTGGCTTATCATCTTTCTTTTCTTCATGCGCCATTGCAACTATGCCTTCGTAAACAACGCCGTGCGTACCATCAACAGTTACATCAATACCCTCGTGCAATACTTCCGTCGCATTTTGCGTACCAACAATGCATGGAATGCCTAGCTCGCGCGAAACTATTGCTGCATGCGATGTCATTCCTCCCGTATTAGTCACTATTGCAGCTGCTTTTTTCATTGCTGGAACAAAATCAGGGGTAGTCATTTCGGTTACAAGTATGTCGCCGCGGTCCATTTTCTTAATTTCTTTAGAAGATACTAATATTCTTACTTTGCCAGTTCCAATACCAGGAGATGAACCTAAACCTCGAGCCAGTATTTTGGCTTCTGAGATCTTAGTAGTTTTCTGTTCTTCTTTTGAAGACTCTGTTTTTGGTGTCTCTCTTACCGTTTCTCTCACAACTTCAGGTGCTGACATTTTTTCCGCCTCCTTTTTAAGTGTAGTAATAGGACGGGATTGGACGATATATAAATTATTTTTTTCTATCGCATATTCAATATCCTGTGGAAAATTGTAATGCTGTTCTATTTTTGTTGCGATTTTTGCAAGATCGGTAAGTTCGCTATCAGTTAGCTTCTGCCTGCCTTGCGCTTCATCTTTTATTTCAACACGCTGATTGCGCTCACCCATTTTTATTAAAGCCCAGCTCTGTTTCGAAATTATTTTGTCAACAATTTTCAATGATGATTTATCAACTCGATATGTGTCTGGCGTAATCTGCCCACTGACAACTGTTTCACCTAAGCCGTAGCCGGCTTCTACTGAGATAAGATTTGGATCCTGATAAAGCGGATCGACAGTAAATATAACTCCTGCTTTTTCGCTTTGAACCATCATCTGTACAACAGCTGCTAAACCAACTTTCATGTGCTCGAATTTATTTTGAACCCGGTAATAAATTGCGCGCGGCTCAAAAAGCGAGGCCCAGCACTCCTTAACTGCTTGCACTACGTTATTCGATCCTTTTATGTTTAGATACGTGCTCTGTTGGCCTGCGAAACTTGCAGTTGGCAAATCTTCTGCTGTAGCGCTCGAACGCACTGCTACAAAAACTTCCCTGCCTGCTCGCTCGCATAGTTTTTTATAATTATTGACAATATCAGTTGCAACGTCTTCTGGAACTGTGCCTTTTATTATCAAATCTTTTATCTTTTCACTTGCTTCATTTAACTTATCGCTGTCTTCAACATCCAAATTAGACAAAGGATCGCCGATCGCTGATCTTAAATTGTTTTTATCGAGATGCTTGAAATAAGAATTGCTAGTAACAACAAAACCTGGCGGAACTGGAAAACCAGCTTGGGTCATTTCTCCTAAATTTGCGCCTTTACCGCCTGCTTCTGCTAAACTATTTCTGCTAAGCTCCTCGAACCAAAGAATATTTTTCACAATAATCCCCCCTCTGAAATAATCTAAACAACAATACTAAAAAGTTGAATATTTAACACTGCTAGATTTTAAAAAGGTTATTGGTAAGTTTAATCGTTAGGTAAAGATGGCGGATAATCTTTGTCATCGCTTTGATTTGACTGCGAGTTTGGTGAAGGAGTTGGTGCGGGCTGCACGGTCGAATTGCCCTTTTTATTTTCAGATTGATTAATTCCGCTACAACCAGCTAAAATTAAAATTAAAATAAGCCCAATTACAAAAAAATATCGCATAATTAAAGTACATCAGGAATATTTTTAAATGATAGCTAAGTATACGAAGCATGCAAGTCTTTGCAACAAATGAGCAAACAGGAATTGCAGGTAAACATCTAATTGTAGAAGCAGTTGGAAGCGAGCAACATCTTTTAAATGATGAAAAATTAAT
>JAHFGR010000095.1:0-3596 GCA_023247345.1 Microcaldota archaeon
AAATCGCCTATATGCGCTTGACCGCGAACGTTATGAGTTAAAAAATCAGGTAAATCTTTCGCCAATTGAAGTATAACTGTAAAGAAAACCATACCTAAGATTGCGAAACCTCGAAGAACGTCTAAGGTGTAATTTCTGCGCTTATTTGCCTTATCAATTTTGATTTTTATATTAGACATAACAAGATAATAAAAAGATGGGAATAAAAATAAAACTAAAAAAGAAAATCAGAGATTAAAAAATAAAAAAAGAAAAACTAAAGATTAACCTTTAATCCAAGTTCTTTCTTTAGCTCGCGATAACGGTTTCTGATGGTAACTTCAGTTACACCAGCGACATCAGCTACTTCTTTTTGTGTGCGCTTTTCGCCGAACATTGCGCTTGCTATGTATAACGCAGCAGCTGCAACGCCCGTCGGACCACGTCCTGAAATGAGGCCTTTGCGCAATGATTTTTTAATCAATTTTATCGCTTCTTCTTGAACCGATCCACCTAATCGCAATGCAGTTGCAAACTTTGGAACATACTGCGACGGGTCAGTTAAAGGAACATCGACATCGAGCTCTATTTTTATGAATCGATACGCACGCCCAATTTCTTTCTTTTCTATACCGCTTGCTTTAGATATTTCATCTAATGTACGTGGAATTCCTTGCATTCTGCAAATAGCATAAATAACTGCAGCTACAACACTCTCGATCAATCTACCCCGAATTAGTTCTTCTTTCACTGCTCTTCTATAGAGCAAAGCTGCGCTTTCTTTTATGTTTTCTGGTAAACCTAAGCTGCTTGCAACCCGATCTAGCTCGGCTAATGCAATAACTAGATTACGTTCCATAGAAGTTGCAATACTTACTCGCTTATGCCATTTTCTTATTCTATAAAGCTGGGCTTGTTTTCTCGGTGAAATCTTTGCACCTCGAATATCACGATTATATTGATCTATTTCTGTTACAAGTCCTTTGTTTGGACGCATGTATTTTATTGGCGCTCCGCCTCTTGCGCGCTTGCCTTTTTGTTCAGCATCAAATGCACGCCACTCTGGACCCATATCCTCGATATTTTCAGCAATTATCAAGCCGCAGCTGCCACAAAGCAATTCACCGCGTTCGTAATCTTTAATAATACGCTTACCACCGCACTCTGGACACTTTGCTGTTGATATAGATACACTTTCAGTTTTTGTTGCCATAACTTTCACCTTGAACCTTTTAGAAAAAGGTTCACCAAAACCGTTTATTCATACCAAAACTTTATTAATATAAAATATGAGATAGCGCTTCCTCTGATCGAAAAATCTTAAAGAGGTGGGCATACTAACCATAAAATTTTTCACTCTTTTAAATTTCCCTCGAGAGGGACAATTAGTTTTTTAAATGTTTGCATAAGTTTTATGTATCCAAAGCTTTATATATGTTTGTAAATTTTAGTGTTAGTTCGGCAATAGACGTGGCTACTCCTATAAGCAATTAGACTTAATGAGTAACTTGGGTTCTTATGAATATCTAACTTCTTTTCGCTCTCGTTAAACTGGATACGTATATCGAATTTTGTATATAATTGAATAAATGTTGATAAAATAGAAAAATAAATAAAAAAGAAGAAAAAAATAAAAAGATTACTTAGGTTGAGCAGCTGGACCAAAGCTCTTTAATAGATCTATTAAAGATCCGGTGCATTCTTCCAACATCTTTGAACTGCCGAAATTACTGCTACCAGAGCTAAATCCATCAAGATCAGCCTTTGGAACTTTACAGGTCATTTCTTTATCTTTTAGTAATGGAATTGGTGCGTCTACAATTTTCATGTTTATAACGCAGTTGTCTCCTTCATATCCTTTTACTAAACCTTCGATAGTACCACTTTGTGGATCTACTTTCTTAGCCTTTGCAGGTGTGCAAGATTTCATTGCGTCCTTAAAACACTGATCGTCTGCCCCGCAGTCTTTTACATTTTGCCCAAAGCCAGCACAACCAAATACAAATAGTGCCAATGCTATGACAATTAACCATAATTTTTTCATATATGCACCTCATTTCTAATGATTATTTGAGAGGCTTTCGAATATAAGGTTTAAAACGTTATCTTATTGACCTGTTCGATGATTTTGTCCTCTTCTATCGTTAGAATATTTCTATCTTGCATTACAATCTTCCCATTAATTATTACATCTGTAACGTTCGCAGGTGAGGCAGCATAAACTAAATTCGAAACTAAATCGTGCTGTGGATTTAAATTTGACGCATTTGACCTTGCATCTAATAAAATAATATCTGCTAGTTTTCC
Source organism: Microcaldota archaeon (assembly GCA_023247345.1). Classification (GTDB taxonomy): domain Archaea; phylum Micrarchaeota; class Micrarchaeia; order Anstonellales; family Bilamarchaeaceae; genus JAGVWJ01. The sequence continues at coordinate 2,287 of JAHFGR010000095.1, forward strand.
TTTCTCGATCGAGCCTGTATTTATACCTAATGCTTTCGCTCCATTAATTGTTGCAAAGTCTAAAAATGACTGAGTAGGTAAGACGTCTGCTTTCCAATAATGGTGTTTTTGCAAAAGCGAGCTTAGCTTGATGCTTTCGAACATGTTTAGAGAATTGTTGCTTGCTGGACCATCAGTACCAATGCAAACGTTTGCGCCTTGCTGATGATATTCCCGAACTGGGCAAACACCACCAGTTGCAAGCTTAAGGTTGCTTATCGGGCAATTAACAATAGTAGCTTTTCTTTTTGCAGCGACTGCGATCTCGCGCTTTGTTACCCAACTTGCATGCGCTAATACGGTATTCTCATCAACAAGGTCGAGCGAATCTAGATATTCGATCGGATATTTTTTAGTTTTATTTAGGCAATCAAAAATTTCCTTGCGGGTTTCGCTTATGTGAATGTGAAATTTTAATTTTTCTTTATCTGCTAATTCTTTTGATTTGACAAGCATTTCTTCTGTGCATGCATAAATAGAATGGCAAGAAATATGCGGCGTAACGAGCGAACTTTTATTTTTCCATTTTTTTGAAAACGCTGTAGCACGTTCAACGCCATGTCCTGGCATATTAATTACAGCGTCACTTAAGCTTCCGCGTATGCCGGCTTGTTCGCAGGCCTTTCCAATTTCATCTAAGCCAACAAGATACATGTCAAGAAAAGAAGTTACTCCAGATCGAAGCATTTCACATATCCCAAGAAGCGTTCCATAGTAAACTTGCACTGGTTTTAATTTTGCCTCAGTTGGCCATATTTTTTCTTGAAGCCACCTTTGCAAAGGTAGATCTTCACCCATTCCACGAACTAATGCCATTGCAACATGTGTATGTGAATTTATGAACCCGGGCATTGCAATTTTATTTTTGGCGTCTAGTACTAACTCTGCTTTTTGATTAATATTTTTTCCAACTGCCGCGATCTTATTTTCATTAATTAAAATGTCGCAATCCTTAATTATTTCGCGCGAAGCGTTTTGTGTTATTACTGTGGTGGATTTTATTAGAATTGACATGATTTAAATTCCGATAAACCATTTAAAAAACAATTCGTCTATCTTTATTCTTATGACTTCTATTACATGCGCAGGATCAATAGCACTTGATACAACTCGTACTCCATTCAAAACTGTTGAAAATGTTCTTGGGGGCGCGGCAAGCTTTTTCTCTCTCGCGGCTAGTTTTTTTGCATCAGTTCATGTTTGCAGCGTAGTAGGAGACGATTTTCCAGATGAATATTGGCAATTACTTGCGAAAAAAGCGAATCTGGATG
>JAHFGR010000095.1:3607-5357 GCA_023247345.1 Microcaldota archaeon
CGCAAAGGGCAAAACATTCTTTTTTGATTCAACTTTCTCATTTGATCTTTATCATCGCCATGCAAATAAAACCGAGCTTAATGTTCTTGCAGAATTCGAACCAATTTTGCCAGAGCAAGCGAGCAAGAGCGAATTTATATATTTAGCGACTATGCCACCTGAAAAACAGCTAAGTGTACTTAAACAAGCAAAAAACAAAAAACTCACTTTTATGGATACAATTGAATTTTACATAAAAAATGAAAAGGATTCGTTGCTAAAAACCATTGCCGCAGTAGACGGCGTTGTGCTTAATGACACGGAAGCAAGAATGCTTACAGAAGAATCAAACTTAATTAAGTGCGGACGCAAGATCCATGATCTTGGCCCAAAAATCGTAATTCTGAAAAAAGGAGAGCATGGAAGTATTTTATTTTACGAGAATAAAGTTATTCCGTTTCCTGCATTTCCTTTGGAAGTTATTGTTGATCCGACCGGCGCAGGAGATGCGTTTGCTGGGGATTTTCTTGGTGCATTGGCAAAAAATTGGGCCCATGACGCAATGCTCAATGCTGAAGGATTAAAAATTTCTATGGCTTATGCAAACGTAATGGGCTCGCTTGCAGTGGAAGATTTTTCTGTAAACAGATTAGCTAATGCAACGCATGAGGAAGTGGAAAAACGATTTAAGGAGTATTGCGAGTTGTTGAGGATTTAAGCTTTAGGATTAATAACATTCAGAGGTTTACCTTTTACGAATTTTTCAATATTTTTTATGCATATGTCCGTGCACCTTTTTAGAGCTTCATCTGTATAAGAAGCACAATGTGGCGTAAGTAGAACGTTATCCATTTTGAGAAGTTGGTTATCCATATCTGGTGGTTCTTTTTCAAGGACGTCTAAACCTGCAGCGGCAATTCTTCCATCTCTTAATGCTTTGATCAAAGCTTTTTCATCGATTATTCTTCCTCTTGATGTGTTGATTAATAAGGCGCCTCTTTTAATTATTAAAAATTGTTTTTCACCAAGAATTTTCTCTGTTTCATCATTAAGAGGTACGTGAATAGTAATTATGTCAGATTTTTGTAATAGCTCATTAAGATCGACATATTTCACATTTAATTTTTCGGCTCTTTTGTCTGATGGATTTTTTGTAAATGCTATAACTTTCATACCAAAACAATTAGCAATTTTTACAACGCGACTACCAATATTGCCAGTTCCTATTATTCCGATGGTTTTTCCTTGTAATTCTATACCTCTTAAGTTTTCTCTGCCCCACAATCCAGTCTTTACTATTTTATCGGCCTGTGGAATATTTCTGATTATAGATAGTATTAATGCAAAAGTATGCTCTGCTGCAGATTCTTTACTATAATTAGGAACGTTGGTTACAATTATTCCCTTTTCTTTTGCAGCTTTTATATCTACGTGATCGTATCCTGTAGCCCATACCGCGATCATTTTCAAGTTTTTTGCTTTATCTATAGCATCCTTTGTTATTTCAGCCCAACAAGTTATTATTACATCGCTTGTACCTATTCTTGATATAATTTCAGATCCAGTTTTTGGGGCATCATTAAATATTACTATCTCCCCCATTGATTTAAGTTTTGTTAGCTGTTCCTTATCAAAATAAACCGCATCTACTACAGTTATTTTTACCATATTATCTTCCTTTATAAATTCGGTTTCTATGATCTAAAACTTGAACCAAAATGATACTCTTTTCAAATTCAACATCTTGCTTAATCATAACTACTTCACGATT
>JAHFGR010000096.1:0-2437 GCA_023247345.1 Microcaldota archaeon
TGAGGAAGGATACAACGAACGCGTCCGAAAGCTGATCGATGACTTATACATTGAATACGAAGGTCAGGCGATGACCCATAAACAATTCCTTGATTTGATGAAAGAGAAGGGCGTTCATTTGCAATATTATAGATATCAAAAGCCCAAACCAACTGACTGCGTATTGTGCCGTTTTTGTGGTATTCGATAAGCTTCAGACCCTAGATTGGCCCTAGACCTGCTTCCCCTGCAATTTATGCTTATTATTCTGTCATCGATAAAATTCCGAAAAATGGGCGTATTGTTTTTCTAAGCACAATAAAAACGTAAACTTTAAATATACAAATGTATACTAATAGTATACATGTTAGAGCGGCTGATCAAATCAAAGGCATTGCTAAAAATCCTAAAGGTTCTTCTTACAAATGGGCAGTTGCACCTCCGTGAAATTGCCAGAAGGGCAGACGTTACTCCTATTTATGTGAGAAAAGAATTGGACAATATCAAGGAACTCGGACTTGCAAAAGAAACGAGGAAGGCAAATCTTAGCCTTTGGGAGATAAACAAAGAATCACCGATATATAAAGAAGTAAGAATGCTATTTCTCAAAACTGAATTAATTGGAGAGAGACTTCGCAATATTATAAAGAAATTTAATGTAGAATTCGCCTTTATATATGGCAGTCTTGCTTCAGGCAAAGAGGAAAAAGGAAGCGATGCAGATCTTTTTATTGCCGGAGAACTAAAAAATGAAGACGAATTTTTAAAAGAGCTTGCTTCTTATGAACAACAGATAGGCCGAGAGATAAATTATGTTTTATGGTCACCAGAGGAATTTAGAAAAAGGGTTTCTGAAAAGCACCATTTGATCCAGGATTTAAAAGATAAACCTATAATATGGATATGGGGCAAGGAAGATGAATTTAGAAGACTTGTTAAAAGAAAGGTTGATTGAACGGGTTGAAATAAACAAAGAGCTCGTAAAAAATACCTTTGAACTAGCAGAGCGAGATATCAAAGCTGCAAAAGATAATCTAAAGAATGAAAACTTTGATTGGTGTTATGCGATAGCTTATAACGCAATGCTGCAAGCTGGCAGAGCACTTATGTTTTCTAAAGGTTTTAGGTCTACAAGAGAGGGCGGACATATTGCTGTTGTAAGGTTTGTTGCTACACTTCTTGTAGGCGATGGCTCTATCTTAGTTACTGTATTCAATAAACTCAGAGTCAAGCGACACCAAATAATTTATGAACAAAAAGAACTTGTCAGTAAGGAAGAAGCGGTAAGGGCAGTAGATAAGGCAGTTGAATTTATTGGTAAAATTAAAAAGATGCCTGGTTGGTGACAGCATGAATCGCGCAATTTTTCTTGATAGGGACGGTGTAATAGTTAAGGATAAAGGTTATATTCATAAAATCGAGGATATGGAAATAATAGAAGGCGCTGCAGATGCAGTCAAAGCATTTAATAACGCTGGTTTCAAGGTCATAGTCGTATCCAACCAGGCCGGCATTGCGCGTGGCTATTACAAAGAAGATGATACAGTAGAATTCAACAAAGCGATGTTAGATAAACTCGAAAAAGCTGGTGCACAGATTGATGCGGTTTATTTCTGCCCGCACCATCCAACTGAAGGAAAGGTAGAAAAATACAGTAAAGTTTGCGAATGCAGGAAGCCCGCGCCAGGAATGATCTTGCAGGCTGCTAAAGAGCACGAAATTGATCTGCGCTATTCGTGGATGATTGGCGACAGACAAAGCGATATTGAAGCTGGCAAAAAAGCAGGATGCAAAACTATTTTTATTGGCGAGGATAAAGGAGTAAAAAACTTGAAAGAAGCTGCCGGCATTATTTTGCACCGAGACAAAATAAAATCGCGCTATGGCATTGAAGAAACATGCAAAAAACTTAAAGCCGCGCGCAAGAAAATCGTTTTCACCAATGGCTGCTTTGATCTCCTGCACCCCGGCCACGTTCATTATCTGCAGGAAGCTAAAAAACTCGGTGATGTGCTCATTGTTGGTATTAACTCTGATGCTTCGGTTAAAAAAATTAAGGGGAAAATGCGACCGATAAACAGCGGGTTCGAGCGTGCTTATGTGCTTGCTGGCCTGCAATGCGTTGATTATGTCACAATATTTGAAGAGGATACGCCAATAGAGCTTCTAAAAGTTGTAAATCCCACTGTCCATGTTAAGGGGGGAGACTGGGAATCGAAGCCAATACCGGAACGCGAAACTGTTGAGCGAAATGGCGGAAAGGTTGTGTTTATTAAGTTTTTAGACGGTTATTCTACAACATCTCTGATAGAAAAAATAAGAAAGCTGAAATGATCCCATGTCAGTTACGGTGCTGCTACCAACATACAACGAGGAAGAGAGCATAGCTCAAATGATCGACAGCGTAAGGCGCGCGTCGCGGAAATTCAAAATTGTTGTTGTTGACAGCGGCTCAGCT
>JAHFGR010000096.1:2447-5304 GCA_023247345.1 Microcaldota archaeon
GACGCAGCAGATAGCAAGGAAAAAGGGCGCTAGAGTGATTGTAATTAAAAAACGCGGGAAAGGACTGGCAATAAGGCATGCTTTACAGAAAATCCACAGCGATTATGTGGTTATTCTTGATTCTGACCTGACTTATCCCGCCAACGAAATACCAAAACTTCTTGATATGCTGAAAAACAAAAATTGCGACGTCGTGCTCGGTTCTAGGTTTAAGGGCAGGGTAGAACGCGGAGCAATGACTTTTGTAAACAGGTTCGGAAACAAGTTTCTGACCTTGCTTGCGCATCTTACTTATTTCAGGCACGTGAGCGATGTCTGCTCTGGCATGTGGGGATTCACGAAAAAGGCATACAAGAAAATTATAATCGACGCGCCGCACTTCGAACTCGAAGCGAATTTTTTCGTCGAGTGCATTAAAAATAATTTCAAACTGTGCGAAGTGCCCATTGCATATAAAAAGCGCGGCGGCAAGACGAAATTAAGCATTGTTGACGGGCTGAAGATTGCGGCTTATCTGGTTAGGAGGAGGTTTTAGGTCCTCTTTAAAACATCAATCAGATTGCTTATTCTATTTTGAAGTCTTAACAACCGAGCCGCTCTCTTTTTATCACCTGCTCTTTTTGCCATTTGCTCCAGATTGAATAAAAGCCATACAATTTCATCCAGTTCTTTTTCTGAGCATTCATTAAGCAAAGGAGCGATTTTCGAAGGTTTGAAATTAAAGTATTCTACGAATGCGTCTGTAATCACAATCCTGTCACCTTTTCCGAAAATACCTACGTCTCTTAAGTATCTTATATAACGAGCTGCCATTTCCTCTTTCGATTGAGAATTGATCACCATCAGTTCGATTGCTTTTGTTACAAGCTTGACTTCGGTTGCGCCTTTATTAAAAGCGTCTATATACCGTCTTTCATCAGTTGATTCAATATCCAAAGGTGATTGAATATCCAAATTTCTCAGAGAAAAAAGCAACCTTAATGCTGAACTGTATGTAGCTTCCCATTTATTCTTGTCGTCTGTCCTGTAATTGGCCAGAGTTTGAGTATCGAGTCTCCCTTTCTGATTACTAAAACCAAGTGAATCAAGTACTCCGTCAATATATCGTTTCCTTACATCCGCATTAAAATACGTCGTGTTAACAAGAAACAGACCAATGGAATAGCATTTGTTTTTATCATCAATGTCTATTCTAATCTCCGCATAATGTTTTCCAAAAGGAAGGCTGAAATCCGCAAATCCTTCACTTATTATTGCTGTTACTGTTTTTTCATTGAATTGTTTTATTGTATAGCTGGACAGCAAATCCAAAGTAGTTTTAAAAATCTTGTAGGGTACGGCATGTTCAAGCCTTTCACTGGCATCTAATACGAAAAAATTAGGGATGCCGACATCGGGTGAGGGATAAAAATCCTTATCGACAGAACTTAGTTTGTTCTTAGCATTTAATGAGATTGCCCGTATTATTTGTGAATGCAGAAAACGCACTAACTCTTCTATTGTTTCAACATTTTCATAAGTCAGCCCCTCTCTTCTGTCTCCAAACATGGAACTTAAACGTGTATGGTCACTCCCATCTATTACGCGTTCGCACCCATCTATCTCAGCTCTCCATCTTTGAGTTATGCTATTGGCTTTTTCGTTATAATTATGTTGCTCCAAGTTTAGTTCAGTACAAAGAGAAGCCATTTCTTTTATTTTTCCTGTAATTGAAAAATACTTGCCGCGAACTTGCGTTACTGATACCACATTATCGCTGTAAGAAGCAAGCAAAAGCTGTAGTTCGGTTATCTCCCGGAGAATCTCAAAGTTTAAGTTCTTTGCCATTCTTGCCTTTTCAATAATATTTTTTACAGCTGCCAGCATTTCCTTTTTCTCCTTTATAATTTCGCAATATATTAAAAGTGCCCCTGATTCTTTTGTACCAGCAACAACCAACTGTCCTTCTGTTAATGAAATTGAAGAAACAGATGGTAAAAAAAGTAAGACATTAGTTACGCCATCAAAAAACATTCGTTTTGCTAGCATAACGTCCCTTTCTGTTTTTAGGTTCATGTCTAGGTCTTTTACCGCCCTGCTTAAACGAACTATTTCAGCCAGTTTTTCTTCCCAGTTGCTGCTGAATAAGCCAAAACTATAAGTATTAGAGAATTTTTCTAGATGTTCTGTTCTTTCTTGAATCGACATGCCAAGAATTTTATTTAATATTTCTTTTACATAAGAAACCCTATTCCCAGAAAACTCGCTTTGGCCATGCTCAAAGTGGTTATAATAGATTAGAATGTTTTCCTCTTCTTTTGTTGGACACAGCACTGCCATAGTGCCCTTGTGCTTTCCATCATCTATATTCACTACAAATAATTCCTCTTTGATAATCCCGTAAGCGTGATAGGTGCCGGACAAGTCTGAAAATTCTCTAGAAACTTCCTGTATTATCTCTATTGCTCTATTCATTTTAGCGTTTTTTTGTAATATGCCTTCTGGGTCATGTATCTGAAATTTAAATTTTTTGTCTGATGCAATGATTGTACCCTCAATCAAATTAAAGGAACTGCCTTCCCCAGAGTCTCTTAATATAGCAGACCCATTAGAAGATCTTATTAATTGGCTTATTGTGTTGTCTATTAATTCTGAAAAAGTGTTTTGATCAAAATCTTCTGTCTTTACAGCATGTTCAATTAGTTTCTGCTCCTTTAAGTATGTTAAAACTTGCGCCTTTTTTTCAGGAACATGCAGTTCCTGTCTGGCATTTAACAAGTGCTTTATTATTGTGCAAGGACTTTCTCTACCTTGCATAAGATAAGCAGAAAAGTTTAAGGCTGGTAGTATACTTACACCGGCTTTAGTCGATTTTGTT
>JAHFGR010000097.1 GCA_023247345.1 Microcaldota archaeon
GACGATCATTTTTGCCAATCCACCCAAAACTGGTAATGGCTGCGGCCTCAGTAACTTTTAAGAATTCTTTTTCAAGATCAGAGTTCATGAAACCATCTTTATTTCCTATAAAACTTCTTCGCATCGTCCAGGCTAATAGGCTCATAGTCAAACGCATGACCAGCAGAACCAAACTCGGTGTAGCGCTCTCTCACAATTTTTATCATCGCCTCGCGAGCAGGTGCAAGATATTCTCGTGGATCGAATTTTTCCGGATTTTCATGCAAAAACTTACGGATTGCGGCCGTAGCAGCTAAGCGAAGATCAGTGTCAACGTTTATTTTTCGAACACCGGCAACAATGCCTTCTTTAATGGCCCAGAGCGGAACACCGTATGTTGGTGGAATTTTACCGCCGTATTTATTTATCTCATCAAGCAAATCTGAGGGAACAGAAGAAGAGCCATGCATAACCATATGCAGCTTTGGGCATCGCTTATGTATTTCACGGATTATGTCCATTGCCAGTAAATTCTTATCTGGATCTGGTTTTATTTTAAATTTATAAGCACCATGAGACGTGCCAATTGCAACAGCTAGTGCGTCTACGTTCGTTAATTTCAAAAATTTCTCGACTTGGTCCGGATTGGTGAGGTGAACTTGCCCAGATCCCACGCCATCTTCTATACCGCCAAGCGTGCCAAGCTCGCCTTCTACAGTAACACCAAAAGGATGCGCATATTCGACACATTCTTTAGTTACCTTGACATTTTCTTCAAATGTTGTCGGCGTTTTCGCATCTTCTTTAAGCGAACCATCGATCATTACAGAGGTAAAGCCAAGCGAAATTGCAGTCTTAACTGATTCCAAATTATTGCCGTGATCAAGATGTAACGCAACAGGCAACTTCGAATATTTTTCAACGCAAGCCATCATGATATTTCTTAAGAAGATTAAGTCGCTATATTTTAGTGCGCCTCTGGAGGCTGCCATAATTACAGGCGAGCTAGCAACATCTGCAGCGCGCATGATTGCTTGTGCCTGCTCCATGTTATTTACGTTAAAATGCGGAACGCCGTACTGCTTCTTAGCAGCTTCGTCTAAAATTTGCTTCATAGGAACTAGCGGCATAAATAATACCTCCTTTAATTTAACTTCAAAATAATTCAAAAACTGTTTATATAATGATTTTCTGGTTCATGTTTTTAAACCTTATTCTCGATGTAGGGATAATGGGAAGCATAAAAATAAAAACAGAAATACCCGGGCCAAAATCGCTTGCGCTGATGAATAGAAAAAAGGCCAGTGTTTCTCATGGCACGGATATTGTAATGCCTATTTTTGCAAAAAGCGCGAAAGGCGCTTTGATTCATGATGTAGATGGAAATACTTTCATAGATTTTTATGGGGGAGTAGGTGCTACTAATTCAGGGCATAGTAATCCAATTATAGTAAATGCGATAAAGAAGCAGGCTGATAAATTTTTACATACTTGTTTCTTTGAGACTCCTTATGAATCTTATATAGAAGTATGCGAGAAACTGAATAAAATAACTCCCGGAAATTTCAAAAAGAAAAGCGCGCTTTTTAACTCGGGCGCAGAAGCAGTTGAAAATGCAGTAAAGATTGCAAGAAAATTCACTGGAAGACAAGCGGTCGTTTCTTTTGAAGAAGGATTTCATGGACGCACATTAATGACTCTTAGCCTAACTGGCAAGGTTAAGCCTTATAAATTTGGTTTTGGGCCATTCGCACCAGAAACATACAAATTACATTATCCTTATGTTTATAGAAAACCACCCCACATCGACGATGAAGAATATATTGATTATCAATTGGAATATTTAGAAAACGATTTTTTCAAAGGAGTTGTTGCGCCAGAGAATATTGCATGCATAGTTATGGAAATGATAACTGGTGAGGGCGGATTTATTGTTCCTCCAAAAAGATATGTAAAAGAACTGCGCAGGATATGCAAGGAAAATGGCATATTGTTTATTGCGGATGAAGTTCAAAGCGGTTTCGCGCGTACTGGCAAGTTGTTTGCATGCGAACATTTTGGGATAGCACCTGACATTATGACTACTGCAAAATCACTTAGCAATGGCATGCCGCTTAGTGCTGTAACTGGCAAGACAGAAATAATGGATTCGGTTCAGGAAGGCGGATTGGGCGGAACATTTAGCGGAAACCCGATTAGTTGCGAAGCAGCAAAGCAAGCAATAGATTTTATTATGAAAAATAAACTTTGGTTACGCGCTGATAAGATTGGTAATAGTGTAAAGAAAAGATTCGACGAGTTGGGAGATGAATTTGAATGCATTGGAGACGCACGCGGGCTTGGTGCAATGCGTGCAATCGAGATTGTAAAAAATAAAAAGAATAAAATACCGGATAAGAATTTGACTCAAAAGATAGTAAAACATGCTTATGAGAACGGATTGCTTGTTCTTTCTTCTGGCTTGCTCGGCAATGATATTCGAACGCTCATGCCGCTTACAATTCTAGATAGAGAATTAAACGAAGGTTTGGATGTTTTGGAGAAGGCGATAAAAGTTTGTTCAAGATCCAAATAAATTAGACTAATCCCAGTTGGCGTGACCGTATTTTACCTGTATTTGATTTGGTTCTCCGTAATTCTCTAATGTTACATCATAAATTACCCAGAAAAAGTTAATATTACTTTCTGCTTCTTCTACTGGCCCATCAACAATATCATCATTCCAACCTTCTAGAATTATCTTTCTACTTGGCCCGTATGATTCAATACCCCACTTGGCCCAATCACTTGTTTTGATATTAGTAACTCTCCAACTACCAGAAGAAGTTCCAAGAACCCATTTACCATCCGCATACAACTCCAATAATTTAGTATTTTTTATATCAGAATAACTCCTCCAATTTCCAACAAGTTTAGGATCAGTGCTACCCTTATTAAAATCATCCTTAACTTCTTTTTTTTCAGTAGTATCGGTATTAGAAGTATTGGAAGAATTACAACCAAATAGAAGAAGGAAAATTAAAAAGACGAAGAAAACCTTAGAATTCATATGCTCACTCGAGTATTTGACTCAGTTAGTTCAGTTTATCTTCGATCTTTTTAACTGCTTGCGCGAGAAGGTTACTAAGCTCTTTTGAATCCTCTCGCTCGGTTGCGGTTAAACTTACAATTGCGTAATACTTTCCTTTTAGAAACACAACATAGTGCTGTTCAAGACTCACGCCGTTGTTGTCTTTATATGTTAGAAGATAGAAGAACGCCTTTTCACCTATGCCTTCAAGAGGTGCAACATTTGTAGTATTGGCAAGTTGCATAGTTTGTAACTCTTCGTTAAATGTATCGCCAGCACCGACTTTATTATTAAACGTCATAACGCTAGCTTGTATCTGTCTAAAATTCTCATCTGGCGATGCACCGACTGTAAGTAGTGGTTTTTGGATGATAGATAAGTAATAAGACTCGAATCCCCTGCTCTTTAATTTGTTTCTTATTTGTTCTGGTAGATCATTTATTGTTTTTTTACCTGTTTCTGGTAATGATAATTCCGTATAACCGGGAAAATCATCTGCAGTAAGTTTTATGTCTTGAGAGTTTGCTTGTGATGGGGCGACAGGTTGAGGTGCTGGCACTGGAGACGGGGCGGGAACGGTCTGCTGACTTACAGTACACCCTGATGCGAATAACGCGATAATTAACGCTAAAACTATTATTACATTTGGTTTTATCATTTTCATCACCTTAAATTAAAATAGATAAATTAAAGGCCGAATATTTAAAAGCATTGTGGAGAGGTTGTGCAAGAAACGGATTACGCAACGCTAGGAATGTTTTTAATTCTATAACGATTTCTCTAATTATGAAATTTATAGTTGTCGGCGGAACGGGCATGATGGGCCATGTTGCAGTGCGCGATTTATTTGAAACGACCAAAGACGAGATCGTTATTGTTGCACGCAACGGAGCAGAACAAGCTGGGAGAAAATATAATAGTCAGAGAGTAACTGGCATTGATCTTGATGTTAAAAAATATAAACAGGCTGCAACGGCATTTGCTGATGCTGATGTAGTTCTTAACTGCGCTATTTATTATGTAAATTTAGATGTAATGCAGGCTTGTCTGCGCGCTGGTTGTAATTATTTGGACTTAGGCGGTTTGTTTCACATGACTAAAAAGCAGCTGACGCTCGATAAAAAATTCAAAGACGCAGGATTAACTGCGATACTTGGCATTGGAAGCACACCTGGCATTACAAACGTACTCGCTGCATATGGCTCGCGAGAGTTTGAAAAAATAGATTCTATCGAAATAAAGGTTGGTTGGCGAGATTTTTCAAAGCGTGTTGGGCCAGAACCAACAATACCGTATGCAATTTCAACACTCGTAGATGAATTTACGCAGCCACCAGCTATATTTCAAAATGGAAAAATGAAATTTGTTGAGCCAGTTTCTGGAAAAGAAAAAGTAAATTTTCCTAAACCTATAGCCGCGCGAACTGCATTTTATACGTTGCATTCTGAATTAGCAACATTTCCGCAAAACTTTGTGAATAAAGGCATAAAAAACGCAAGTTTTAGAGTTAGTTTTGATGACGAATTTGTAAGCAACATAATTTATCTAGCGAAATTGGGCATGACTAAAAAAGAGCCAGTTAATTACAACGGAATGAAAATTTCACCACTAGATTTTCTCGTACACACTGTTGCTCAGCAACCGGTTGGCAAAGTTAAAAAGCTTGAAGATTATGAATGCTTGCGTGTAGAAGTAAAGGGGCTCACTACTCAAGGCTCAAAGTCCAAGGCCTTACAGATAGATTGCCTTGCAAAAAGCTATCCAAAATATGGTTTTGCTGCAGGAGACATGGACACTGGCACGCCCCCAAGCATTGTTGCACAAATGATAGCGAATAAAGAAATTAAAGAACAGGGCGTGATGCCTCCAGAATTTCATATTCCTGAAGAGTTATTTTTTAAAGAATTAGAGAAAAGAGGTATGAGCATTAATAAAAGATGGGTGTAGGCTATAGGTTGTAAGCAGTTAGCATTAAGGAGCTGAAAAAATGAAGGAGAAAAAAACAAAAAAAGAAAACGAAGAACAACGAATAAGAAGTTCTGAACATGTAATTGTAGCAGATGGACCGAAAAAACAGGAAAATATTAAGGAACCAGAAATCGACAAGGATTTAGACCACTTGCTCGGGGCGCATTGCGTTCTTAAATCAAAAATAATTATTGGAAAAAATCTGAAAGGTCGTGCATATATCTGTTCAAGGATGACAAAAGATGATGTACTAAAAACATCGCAAGATTATTTGGATATT